>CABGHH010000158.1 GCA_902158745.1 Candidatus Methanolliviera sp. GoM_asphalt | reverse complement strand
ACTCTCCTTCCACAGAAGTCTTAAAGGTTCTTGATCGGCACAGGTTCCACCGGATCGGCGGGCTTAAATCCAAATATACGTGAGTAAAAGTAGAGCTCACTATCGAGGGCACGCTTGATATTCTCGGCGCGTCGAAAGCCGTGCTGTTCTCCATCAAACAGGAGATACGCAATAGGAATCCCTTTTGAACACAACGCCTCGACAATCATCTCAGTCTGGTCGGGTGTGACGATAACGTCATCAGTTCCCTGAAAGAAGATCACTGGACATGAGAGACGATCTGTGAAGTTGATCGGAGAACGTTTCCGGTATAGGTCACGACGATAGGGATATGGACCTATCAGCTTATCCAGGTATCGAGACTCGAACTTGTGGGTCTTCTTTGCCAATGATTCTAAATTGGATATTCCGTAGTAGCTGGCGCCTGCATCGAATAAGTTTCTGAAGGTGAGCGCACATAGCGTTGTATATCCACCCGCACTTCCTCCAGTGATGGCAAGCCGATCTCTGTCAACTTCACCGCGTTCAACGAGGTATCTCGCACCGTTCAAACAATCGTCAACGTCCACGACTCCCCAGTATCCTTCAAGCCGCTCTCTATACGCACGCCCATAACCTGTGCTGCCTCTATAATTCACGTCAAAAACGGCTATACCGCGACTCGTCCAGTATTGGGTTCTCAAGTCCAAGATGCTGGAGGTTGCCGATGTGGGTCCACCGTGGCTCTTTACCAAGAGAGGTGGGCGCTCACCTTTTGGGGCGATATAATCTGGATTTTTTGGCGCATAATAGAAGGCGTGTGCAGTCAGTCCTTGCTCTGTCGGTATCTCGATCGCCTTGGGAATGGATAGGTACCCGATATCAATATCTCTATCTCTCTTGTTAGAACGACGCAGAACTTCAACCTTATTTGTATTAAGGTCGATCTCGACGATTGAAGACTCTTTGATAGGTGACCCTGCAATGAATACACCACGGCCGGACGACGCTCGGAGAAACTTGATGTCGGTGTATGCGATCTCGATCGGCTTGAAATTGTGCGTAGCAGTATCAAGGCTTGCTAGGTACCATCTTCCCCGTACCGTATAAGTGCAAAGAATACGATCGGGCGACTCGAACGCGTATGTATGCATTCCAAAACCCCACTGAGGTACTCCGAACTCGGCGTCCATCTCGATCTCGAGAAGGGGTTCCGCACGATCGTTACACCAGCGATAAAGATTCCACCAGCCTGTCCGATCAGATACAAAGTACAGGTGGCCATCCGGTGACCACTCAGGCTGAAAGACGGATTCGTCAGCGCCTCCAGCAACTAGTCCGGTTGTGCCAAGTGAACCATCTGCATTCAATTCACCCATCCACAGCTCAGTTCCATCCCAGGGCATATTAGGGTAGTTCCATGTGAGCCATGACAGATAAGACCCGTCGGGGCTGAGGGACGGTGATGAGTAGAAGTCATTTCCTGAAACGATCACCCGACCCTCATCTCCACCATTACGGTCGAGGGTTACCAAGGTGTTTACCACCTCATTTCCCATATGATCTTCACACACGCAGATTATCCTGTTCAGGCGGTGGTCGACGATACCGTCTGCATATCTCAGATCTGCCTTAGGAGTAATCGGTCTCGGCCGGCCACAAAGATCCTGACGGTAGATGCGTTGATCGGCGAAGTTTGAGAAATAGACCGTACCGTCAGATACAACAAAGGCGCCACCTCCGTACTCGTGCACCCGTGTTCGAACATTGAAAGATGGCGGCGTGACATCTTTCGTCAGTCCGTCTGAGGATCGTCGTACGATGATACTTCGCCCACTCTCCGTCGGACGTCTCTCGACCCAGTAGATCTCCTCATCATCAATTTCAATCTGCTCAAATCCGATACCAGAAACAATCATATCAGAGGATATTGGCGACTTCCAGGATCCATACGGTGCTAATTTTGGCTCATTCATTTTCTGATAGATATATCAAATCGTGTCTTCCATTAAAACGATATTAAGTATCAATTTGTTATTTACTCTCTTTTTCTATCCTGCTTCGTATGTCATCTAAGATTTCCGTTTGACGCTGCATATATGAGATACTCGTATCTTTTTGAACTAAGTTCTCGAATAGCGGTTTGATCTCAGAATATGGATATACACCAAAGAGTTCGTGGTATGAGCGTGCTCTTGGCGTTTGTACCTCTTGCCCACCACCGGCGATCACACCACCTCTAACCCCACCCCTCTTCCCACCGCTACTTCCACCACCGGCTGCAAAAGTCTGATCGGTACCCATGCCGAATCCTGATCCGGTGATTGGCGTTATCGTTCCAAAATTAAAGATTCTACCAAGAGGACCTTGAATGCCGCCAACATCAGTTATTTTTTCATGCCTCAATGTTCTCTCCATCTTTCTTAGAATACCTCCTTGGAGGACCACTCTGAAATTCGTTAAGAAATATCTGTGCGACCTTCGGTATAGTTCAGTTATTCCGAGACCTATTATCAATACTACGATGGAGTACTCGAGAATAAACTTTACATAATTGCTACACTGAATCCTATACATAAGTAATATGCCCATAGCTGCTATAAAAAGGTAAATAGCAAATATTCGCCAGCGAATCATCAATACCGAAGCCATAATACCAGCAAAGATTACGCCTGCCAACCATATAATAACGATCGCGGGCGCCTCAGCGCCAAATCCAGCCAACCAGCTCGCCATTGAACTCCAGTAATCCGAATTGAAGAACCAGAATAGGAATATACCCCATATAAGCCAGAACAAGGACAACGACAAAATATTTAAGAAAGATAGGGGATGTGGGCTTGCCTCTCTTAAAATCGTTTCACCTTCTATTAATGACAGTTTAGTCATCAAACAACCTCATAGTTAGAATATGGTTTATAAACTAATCTTCTCTCCTTCTTTAACCATAATTGTCTCCATCCCTTTAAACCTGAATCCTTCCGGGTATTCAGTATGAATAGGAATGATCTTTTGGGGATGTATCTCTTTTATCATCTCTATGAGTTCTGGTTTGCTCGCATGACCTGAGACGTGTATCTGTTCCATCTTAAGCTTGAAATGATTTAGCCAATTTTTGACACGTATAGCATCTATCTCCATCTCATCGTCGAACGGTTCCGTGACGGAGCGCAGATATAGACTTCCTTCTTGTGGTTTTACGTCTATGAGGTTCTTTAACTCGAAATAGTCGCACCTTAAGACGAATTCTTCCTGGTTTTCCCTGATTTCCCTGTCCGTTATTGCATTTTTGTGGTAAAGATATCTTCTCTCCCACTTGTCATAGTCCTGCTCTTGCATATAATTAGGATACCTCTCGTCATTGAATATACCCCAACCCTTCCTTGGGATGTGTATTCTTATGTGATCATCGTTTACGCTTGGAACATCTGCATCTGCGGCTCTCAATAGATCTAAAAGATAGGCTTGCTTCATACTTATAACAAGTCTCCGGTCGTTCTCCTTAGAAGCCCTATAAAAGGAGAGCATTCTGTCTGTATCCCTGACCGGCCAATTGGCAACGACCAGCTTCTTACCACTGTCCCTTATTAATTCGCTGATCTTTTCTTTGAGTTCTTCTTCAGATCTCGGAGCGCCCGGTACGTCTTTATCTCTATATTTGTCATTCTCTTTGCCTACCCTCGTTCCCTCGGTGATCATTATCACGGGTTGTAAATCGGCTGCCCTCTTAACAAAATTTTTTGTCAGGTATCCGCCGTACCCGTGGAAACGTAGGTCACCCGTGTACACGATCGGACCAATAGAAGAATGTATGATATAGGCAGTTGCTCCGGGTAGTGAGTGGTTTACTGGAATCGACTCTATCGTTAAATCCTTTATCTGAAACCTATCTTTGCAGATAAAACGT
>CABGHH010000157.1 GCA_902158745.1 Candidatus Methanolliviera sp. GoM_asphalt | reverse complement strand
GGGGATAAAAGATCACCTGCTCTCGGCAAATATTCCAAACTTTTTGGCATACCAATGTTTAAATGTGATGTAAGAGACGATAAGGTTGTATCCTGCAAGGCGATCCGATCTGCCCCATGTGGTGCATCTTACTTCGTCGCGGAAGAGATCGTTGGATCTTTCGTGGATGAAGCACCCAGACAGGCGGCACTCCTGGCACAGTATTATCCATGCAGGGCACCGAGGGGCTATAATTATCTGGCAAATGAGGTGGAGGGGATACACGTTGCTGCAGAGATTCATAAGAAGGCGATGGAGAAGGCGATAAGATGGACGAGATAGAAGAGATAAAGAAGAAGATGATGAAGGAGCTTATGGATAAGATGGAGACGGAGAAGAATTTCCCAGATGGTCCGGTCAATGTAGGGGCTGATAATTTCAGTATGTTCATCTCAAAATACCCAAACGTCGTAGTAGATTGTTGGGCGGAGTGGTGCGGCCCGTGCAAGATGGTCTCTCCGGTCATAGAAGCATTGTCAAAAGACTATAAAGGAAAGATCGCCTTTGGGAAGATGAACACGGATGAAAATCAGCGTCTTGCAATGCAATTTGGAATTACGGCGATACCGACGATGTTGGTCTTTAAAGACGGCAAGATGATAGATAATATTGTTGGAGCGATGCCAAAAGAGATTTTGGAGAAGAGGTTGATGAAGGTATTTGGGGTGATGTGAGTTTTAAAAGTTAAAGTTAAAAACCAGATTTTAAGGGGACAGAATATTTTTAAGGCAAGTTTAACTATAGAAATTTTTATATAGCATATATAACGAACTCGAACCAAGATTCTCGGAGGTAGAGATGGAGAAGATAAAAGCGGGAATATTTGATATAGAAGGCTTGGAAAACGTCAAAATCGAGATAAAGGAGATGATGGGCGAGAAGATACCAGAGGAGGAGTGGGCTCCTATGGGCCCAACGCCGATGCCCAAAATGGCAGATCTTAGAGAGTGGGATAGGTTACTCTTAAAGAGGTATCCGCCGTTCTACGCACCGCAGTGTGATGTCTGTGCGCTCTGCACGATGGGAAAATGTGACTTAACCGGAAACAAGAAAGGTGCATGCGGCATAAGCATGGAAGCGATGCAGGGAAGGATCGTTCTCTTGGCGTGTTTGGTGGGATGTTCTGCTCACGCTGGGCACGGAAGGCACATGATGCACGACATAAAGCATATAAAGGGAGATTTGAGCAAGATTCCGATCGACTTCGGGACGGAGATAAATGTCGAGGCACCATTGACGCGATTGATAACAGGAATAAAGCCAAAGACAGTTGCGGATTTCGAGCCTGTCCTTTCCTACATAGAGGAAAATATCGTTCAACTCGCAGATGCACTTCATACGGGGCAAGAAGGATCCGCATTGGATTTCGAGTCGAAGGCATATCAGATGGGCATGTTAGACTCCTTGGGAAAGGAGGTCGCAGATATGATACAGATGGCGGCATTTAAATTCCCCGTCGGACCAGATCGTCCATTGTTAGATATGGGAATGGGAACGATAGACACGGAGAAGGCGGTCATCCTCGTGATAGGGCACAACGCTCCGCCGGCGACGAATATATGTGATTATGTCTCCGATAACGGGCTTGATGATGAAATTGACATCGCTGGTATCTGCTGTACGGCGATAGACAGTTCAAGATACTCCACAAAGGTGAAGCTCGCCTCTGCGCTTGGAAGGCAGTTGAGAGTTGTGAGAGCCGGTCTGGCTGACTGTATCGTCGTTGATGAGCAGTGCATCCGAGCAGACATAATCGAGCAGGCACAGAAGGTCGGAACGCCCGTGATATGCGCGAACGACAAAAAGATGCACAACTTGGAGATCAGAGACGGAGACGACCCCGATGAAATCGTGAAGGATCTTGTCTCTGGAGATGTTCCAGGCGTTGTTTTACTGGATCCGCTCAACGTGGGTGAGGTTGCCGTGAAGCTTGCCCAACAGATGAAGCCGATAAGAAAGAAGAAGAGCTGGATACTCTCGGATGAAGACTTCAAAAAATATGCAGAATCCTGTACGCAATGCGGAAACTGTGTGGTGGCATGTCCGAACGGAATAAGGATCGGTGAGGGGCATAAGCTCGCCGCCGAGGGAGATGTTTCTCTGATGGCATCGCACTTCGATATCTGTATCGGTTGTGGAAGGTGCGAGCAGGTATGTCCGCAGAATATTCCAATCGTCGATACGGTGATAAAAGCGGCTTATATGAAAGGGCTTATACAGAACGAGAAAGGAAAAATAAGGCAGGCAAGAGGCCCAGTCTTTGATACGGAAATAAGGAACGTTGGAGCACCGCTCGTTCTTGGAACGATACCCGGAATAATAGCACCTGTCGGATGCGGAAACTATCCAAACGGAACGCATGACGTATATCTGATCGCAAAGGAGTTTGCAGAGAGGGGTTATATCGTCTGTCTGACCGGTTGTATGGCGATAGATACCGCACTTTGGAAAGATGAGGACGGAAAGACGCTTTACGAGACGCATCCGGATACATTTGATCGAGGTGGCGTCATAAACGTAGGTTCCTGCGTCTCGAACGCACACATACACGATGCGACGATAAAGGTCGCGAATATATTCGCCCAGAGGAACATAAGAGGAAACTACGAGGAGATCGCGGATTACGTGATAAATAGGGTTGGAGCATGTGGTGTCTCATGGGGAGCAATGTCTCAGAAGGCCGCATCGATCGCCACCGGTTTCCAGAGACTTGGTGTTCCGGTTGTCGTCGGTCCACACGGCGTGAAGTACAGAAGGGCATTCATGGGGAGAAAAGATAAAAAGGAAGATTGGTATGTATATGATGCGAGGAACGGCGAAAAGGTATATGTTGGTCCAGTGCCTGAGCATAGCATCATCGCAGCGGAGACTATCGAGGAGTGCTTACCGCTCATGGCTAAACTCTGTTTTAGAGCTGCTGATACGCCCGCGGGAAGGTCGATAAAATTGACGCACTACATGGATCTGAGCAAGAAATACCTGGGAATATATCCAGATGATTGGACGATGTTCGTCAGGGGAGAAACGGATCTTCCGATGGCGAAGAAGATGGAATTCTTGCAGATGCTCGAGTCAGATCACGGTTGGAAGATCGACTGGAAGACAAAGAAGATACTCGAGGGACCAGAAGTGAAGTATGACCCCTCATTCGATCCGACGAATCTGGCGAGATTGATCAGACATAAAAAGGAGTGATTGAGATGGCAGAACTTAAAATGGCACCTTTTGACGCGGCAAACATCCCTGGACCAAAGATGGGGAGAGTCACCGCGCCGGTGGTTCTCGGAAAGATGATCAAGAGGGCAAAGAGACCCCTTTTGATCTGTGGGTCTGAAATATCTGAAGATGGGATGATAGATAAGGCGATAGAGATCGGAAAGAAAGGAATCCCAATCGTCGCAACCGGAAATGCGATAAATAGCTTCATGGAGAAGGGATACACGGATAATGTGAAGTATTTCTCTCTGCATGAGCTGACGAACTGTATGAGAGATCCAGAGTGGAAGGGTTTGGACGGTAATGGAAACTACGACACGGCGATATATTTGGGAACGCTCTATTATTATGCGTCTGGCCTGATGTCTGCGCTCAAGAACTTCGCGCCGCACGTAACGGTGTTGTCCATCGACCGGTATTATCATCCAAACGCGGTAATGACTTTTGGGGACATCTGGAGAAAACCGGAAGATTACCAAAAAATGTTGGATGAAGTGATTGCACAGATTTAGTCTCTCTTTTTTTCTTTTTTTCTTTTTTCTTTTATTTGATATTTTTACTTCTATATCATCCATCAAAGGTGACATATTGGAAGAAAAATATACCAAATTTGAGAAGGCGAGAATGATCAGTGCCAGATCTCTCCAGATAGCTCAGTGCCAGATCTCTCC
>CABGHH010000156.1 GCA_902158745.1 Candidatus Methanolliviera sp. GoM_asphalt | reverse complement strand
CATATATACCATCTGGGAATAGCTCGTCCATGGCAAGCTTACACATACCTGCGGCATGGAATAACCCTTCGCAGTCATGTCCGTGAAACTCCACCAGATCTTTCAAAGTGATCGTCTTTGTCATCGTGTAGTATCTTCCCTTTGCCGCGTCGGTATCCAGAACCTCATACGTGGGTGCATAAGGCGCATCTACCTCTGGACAGTACCAGCAAGGTTCATCGTCTATGGGGCTACATCCGGTGAAGATATATGGAGGTTTCATCTCCCAAGCGGTATCTCGCCCCTCAAAAGCGCTAACATCTGTTTTATACGCTACAACTCCACCCATTACGGCAACGATCATGCCAATGGCAATTAAAACTTGTATCTTTTTCATCTTTTTCGCCTTCTGTTGTGCAACTATACACCAACAAATAAAACACTTTTACTACTTAAAGATATCTATGTATTATCTATATAAGTGGGGCTCATCCTTTTATTAAGATATCTTTTACATGGTATTATCAAAAAAGAAGAATAGATAGATGAACAATCCAGATAAACTTGAGGAGCTTAAAGAGAAGATCGCAGAAGAGGAAAAGATTTTAATCGCGTTCTCTGGAGGAGTTGATAGTGGGCTCCTCTTAAAGGTAGCAAAAGACGTAATCGGTGAAGGTGCTTTTTCTGTCATCTTGGATGCGGAGGTGATGCCGAGAAGTGAGCTAAAAGACGCAGAGAGCTTCGTGAAAAACCTCCATATCGGATACGATATTGTAAAATTTCCGATATTGGAAGATAAAAATTTCATCAGAAATCCATTGAATAGATGTTATATATGCAAAAAAGTATCATCTAATATTCTAAAAAAAATAGCATTAGGAAGAGAAATAAACCGGGTGGCAGAGGGCGTCAATCTGTCGGATCTTAGCGATTACCGTCCTGGAATAAAGGCATGTAAGGAGGAGGGTATATGGCATCCCTTCGTCGATGTTGAAATTGAAAAAGCGGACATTCGCCGTATATCCAAGGATCTCGGACTGCCATTTTGGGATAAGCCATCATCCGCTTGTCTTGCATCGAGGATACCTTATGGTGAGAAGATCACAAGAGAAAAACTTCTTATGATCGAAAAAGCGGAAGAATTCCTGAAAGGAGAAGGGTTCAAGGTTGTGCGGGTGAGAGCGCACGGAAGGATCGCAAGGATAGAGGTTTTAAAAGATGAGATAGAGAACATTTTTGGTTTGAAGGGTGGGATAGTAAGAGAATTGAAGCGAATCGGTTTTAAATATGTGACGCTCGACCTTGAAGGATACAGGAGCGGGAAGATAGACGAGGTTCTATAGATGTAGATTTAAATTATTCTTCTTAAAACATTCATCATCTCTATCGCATCATCAACATTCAAAGGAATTTCATCGTATTCGCTCGCTTTAAATAGTTTACAATCAAAAAGAATGGTGTGATGGCGTGAGCTATCTAAAATAGTGGAGAATTTAAAGATGCGGGCAAACAAGGGGAATAGGGTTAAGATCATAAAATACGGTCTCGAATACAGGGGAATCGTGATGCCTTCCTCTAAGGATACGCTGGTCTTAAAACTCGACAGCGGGTACAACATCGGCATAAAGATAGATGAGAAGACGAAGATCGAGATATTAGATGGTGACAAATCTTTGATTTATGAGCATAAGATAGAGGAGAAAACAATTGGAGAGGCAGAGAGTCAGATAAAAAAAAGTCTGCCGAGAATATCAATCATCTCAACGGGAGGAACGATAGCAAGTAGGGTCGATTATAGAACTGGCGCCGTAACGAGCCAATTTAAGACGGAAGAGATAATGAAGGCAATACCTGAACTTTCCGATATTGCCACCTACGATTCCGAGCTTCCCTTCAATATATTGAGTGAGAATATGTCGCCAAAACATTGGATAAAACTGGCGAGGATAATATATGATAAGATAAAAAAAGGGAGTTATGGTATCATCACCACGCATGGAACTGACACGATGGGGTTCACGGCATCTTCGCTCTCCTTCATGCTAAGAACATCTGTCCCGGTCGTTCTTGTGGGAAGTCAGCGAAGCTCCGATCGGCCGAGCAGCGACAGTTATGTGAATGCTATATGTGCCGCAAAGGTTGCAACGAGTGATATCTCCGAAGTTTCTGTCGTGATGCACGAAGGCACATCGGACGATTTCTGCTTGATCCATAGGGGAACCAAAGTCAGAAAGATGCACACTTCGAGAAGGGATGCCTTTTGTTCGATAAATTCCAGTCCATTGGGGAGGATAAGCTACCCGGGGCTAGAGATAGAAAAGTTTCAACCACATAAGAGGAGAGATGAAGAGGAACTAAAATTATATGACAAACTGGAAGAGAGATGTGCCCTCATAAAGTTTTATCCCGGGGCGGATCCTAATATTATAGATTTTTACGTGGATGATGGATACAAAGGTCTGGTCATAGAGGGAACAGGGTTGGGACACGTCTCCTCGGAATGGGTCCCGCATCTGAAGGTGGATATCCCGATCGTGATCACCTCACAGTGTATCTATGGAAGGGTCTGCGACCGTGTATATGGAACCGGAAGGGATATGTTAAAAACAGGAATAATAGAAGGAGAAGATATGCTTTCAGAGACTGCTTTGACGAAGCTTATGTGGGTTTTGGGTCAGACAGACGATCTGGAAGAGATCAGAAGTTTTATGCAGAAGAATATCGCCGGAGAGATAACGAGGTCGAGTATGACTCCTTAGTTGATTTAGACACTTATATTATCCTATTTAACAAAATAAAAAGATGAAAAGCTTAATATACAACAATAAAAGGACTGATAAAATAAAATGACAAAAACGAAGGCAATCGAAAACTGTACTTCCTGCAACGTGAGGCTCGTGGAAGCGGGCTTTACGAGGTTTCCCTGTCCGGTCTGTGGGGAGACCATTGCAAGATGCGTAAAATGTAGAAAGCAAGCTATTCGATATATCTGTCCAAATTGTGGATACGAGGGACCTTAAATGGGTGAAGTTGCCGCTAAGATAAAGATAATGCCAGAAGGTACGGAAACAGATTTGGATAAATTGAAAGAGACTATAAAAACTGTTCTGCCAAAGAATGCGGTATTGAAAACGTTTGAGGAGGTGCCAGTGGCATTCGGTCTCGTCTCCCTCTTTGCATTAGTTCTTGTGGGTGATGAAGAGGGAGGGACAGAGGCGGTAGAAGATGCCATAGAAGCAATAGATGACGTGGAGAGCGTGCAAGTGGTAAGTCTTGGAAGGATTTAATTTAGTAGTCTGATCAACCTTCTTTTACCTTTATTGGGCTCGTAGCTCAGTTGGAAGAGTGCCGCCTTCGCGAGGCGGAGGCCACGGGTTCAAATCCCGTCGGGTCCATTTGATTTCCGTATTTGTCTATTTCGCCCATCTTTATCCTTGTTGATGAGATAAACTTGCCGTCTTCTGCCAAGACGTGTTTCACCTCGATTACCTTCACCTCTTTTAGATTGTTTCTCGTCCTAAATTCATTTATCTTTCTCGCCACCGGATATGTCTCAGGGGAGACCACAAGATAATCGAACTCCTCCTCGTGGGAGACCGGTCCAAAGGGTTCATCGAGTTTTACTATCCTTACATTCCTATCAAATCTTTTCTTCACGTATTGTCTGATATTCTCTTCTCGAACGGAATACGGCAGGACAAATCTTCTCCTCTCTTTTCTCGCAAGATCGTCAGAGGTAAGTCCTATACAGACCTCTCCCAGTCCAAATGCAACCTCTAAAAGCTTCTTGTGTCCTTTGTGAAGGGGACTGAACGTCCCGCCTATTGCAATGGTCATCTTGAGAAACCTCTGGTTTTAGTCGCAAATCTTCGATTTTTGAGCACTTCACTCCCATGTCCTACCTTCGGTAGGACTGTCTTTTTAATGTTTCCCTCTTAAATTATCTCTTTTTATTTTCCTGTAATCTTT
>CABGHH010000155.1 GCA_902158745.1 Candidatus Methanolliviera sp. GoM_asphalt | reverse complement strand
TCCTCGATATGATTTCACCAGATCCAACAAATAGAAAGGTTCTGAACAAGTTATTCGATGTAAATAAGGTCTTACTTAAGGAATGCGGGTCGGTCTATGGTGGTATAATGATTTTCCACCCATACAGGATCAGAGGAGTGGTGGATGATGATATTTTAATAGAGGGGATAAGATGGTCGGAGATCAGAAAGAAGGAGAACTGGAGAGATTATGTCTATCCCTCACCCCATATCCACGCATTTGTTGTTTCTCACTTCATAACCGCGGGAGATGAGATATATGAGAAGAGCGGTTTTGTGATGAAGAGGATCACAAAGCCGGGTTCTAAGGTGAGTATTGGAAATTTATACGATCTATGCAGGGCCGTGACATATTGTCTCTCCCACTGTGCTGTATATCCAGGAGAGAGGATAAAGACGACTAGATGGTTTGGGGATCTCGCTTCATTTACTTCTAATTCAGATAAGGTCAAGAGAGATGTTTATGAGGCATTTGTGAAGGCGAGGAAGAGATTAGGAGACGCTCCGAGACCGAGATTGAGGCCAAGAGGAAGAGGAAGAGGAGAAGGAGAAAGAGAGGCGATTAAATGTAAGAAGTGCGGCGGGAATTTAATCCCGATCTCGAAGGTTTGGGATTATTTGAGAGATCCTGAATGGTGTGCAAAGGCTGAACATAGCGAGTTATTGAGAAGCGTGGCCGAGATGATGAGATCGCAGGGATATTTTGATAATTCTGTGGTCATCCCGCCACCCCTTCCATCCCATCACGTTCAGGACGAGAAGTCGAGAGTTCGGTTGATACGTTAAAATGGGTTAAAATGAGATAGTGATCATGAACTGTTCTATTCAACTTCTCCAAATACTCATTTTGACGATGTCAAAGCCATCGGTCTAATTTGTCGGCCGTGAAGCATTTATATGATTATCAGAAAGATTTCTATAATCTTTTCTTCGTTTCAACAGATGACTGAAGATATCTTATACACGACCTCATTTACAAAAAATGCATCGGTCCTTCCCTAAGAAATTTCTTCAATAGGTGCATCAGTGCGGTCCCGTTCAAAGGTCTTCCATTACACAATAATTACACAATGGAGTGGATATAACCACTGCTTGGGGCCTATTTATGGCGTGAATAAGCCGGTGGCGTGAATAAGCCGGAAGTACAGGATAGATTCAATCGCCTTTCCTGCCATTTCTGCCGGTGCATTTGGTTATCCTGTCAAGGAGGCGGCAGAGGTAGCATTCAGAACGATTATAGAGATGATTCCAAAGCTAAAACATCTCAAGAGGATTCGATTTGTGCTTCACAGCGAGAGAGATTTTGACATTCACAAAGAAACATTGTTTCGCGTTCTGGATCAAAAGTGAATGAAGAAGATAGATAGGATCAAAAAGGAGTAAATTTAGATGATAGATGATATATTTGAAGAGATGAGAGAAGGGAGATGGAAAGATCATTTGAAGATTTCTTCAGGAGAGTTTTCTTTTACCCATATAAGACGGAGGAAGTCAGAAGAAAACGGAGAGAGTTAGAAGAAACAGAAGAAATGGCTCGTATAGGGTATAGAAGAAAAACATCGCTAATGCCAAGAAGAGATAGAAATACTTTTTCAATCCCAAAATTCTTAGAATCTCCAGAAGTATTCGAGGAAAAGGTGACCAGATGGGCAAAGGAACACCCAGATTACCAAATAGACGTGAGGAATGTCACATTCCCGAATGGCTACTATCGCTCGGTTGAGATAAAAAGTGAAGGGAAAAGGAAGAGAAGGTCATATAGAGACGGATGAGACAGGCGATATGTGATCTTACCGTTGAGCTCATCGACTTTAATTTAATTTTAAAGATGCATAGAAATAAAATTTTGATCGTGGGTCTAAAGGATACGGATGCAGGAAAGACGACGCTCGCACGAGCGATGCTCTCATACTTGAGAGAAGAAGGATTTGATGCCTGCGGTTTCAAACCGATGGCAGGGAACAATGTATGGTACGACTACGATGTAATCTCTGAAGCTCTATCGGAGGGAAGGCTGTATGGGAAAGATGCAAAATTCTTGAGGAAGGCGTCTGGTGGAGATGTTTCTGAGGAACTCATCAATCCTGTCCACAGATTATGGTCAGAACCGCCACTCATCAATCTCAATCTGCCCTCCTCCTTTCCTTCTATCATCCTCGACAGGGTTACGCTGTGGTCCGGTGAACCGAGAGATATCTTGGTCGAGAACAAAACCTTATCATTCAACAATGAAGAGGAAGAGAAGCTTTTGGAAAAATTACATCACCGTGCAGACGATATTTATAAAATAGACGACCTGGAGAGTTTGAATGAGATCACAGAAAAGTATTATGGTCAAGCGATCAGATCTGCATATAAAAAATTACTCGATCGGTATGATCCAATCGTGATCGAGGGATATGGTGATGTGGCCCTTCCATGGAGCGAACTCGATGATCTGGATCTCGTCGTCGGCGTTGAGCCATGGCATATCTCAATCTATAATCCTGATAAATATCTGAATGCCGTAAAATTTTCAATTCCAACGTATTCGAATGAGATCTCTACTCGCAGGATAAAGGAGTTGGTGAAACCGGTGAAAGAGGTTGAATTTTTGCCTTTCAGATCGGATGAGAGGGTAGAGATGTTGAAGGAGAAGGTTCCTTTGATATTGGATATTTAAATGAGATTCTTGCATATTGGTAAAATGTTGAAATAAGAAGAGATAGAGAATATTGAAAGAGATAGAAAGGAGATAAAATATGAAAATCATAGTCCTATTGGCAGAGGGTTTTGAAGAGATCGAATTTAGTACAATCGTCGATATTTTGAGACGGGCAGGAGCAGATGTTGTAACCGCAGGATTAAAGGAAGGAGCGATTGAGGGGGGACATGGAGTCAAGATGATACCTGATCTCTCGATAGATAAAATAAACCCCGATGACTTTGATGTGGTAGTTCTTCCGGGTGGTTCTCCGGGTTTTGCGAATCTTAGGAAGGATGAGAGGGTATTGGGCCTGGTCAAGAAGATGTATGATAAAGATAAGTACGTGACGGCGATATGCGGTGCTCCATCCGTGCTCTCTAAAGCAGGAGTGCTAAAGAAGAGAAAAGCCACGATTCACCCGACGTGTAAAGAGATGCTGGGAGACGCCCGGTACGTCGATGAGAGAGTTGTCATCGATGGAAAAATAATCACAAGTCAAGGCCCGGGTACGGCGATAGAGTTTTCGATGACGCTCGTTGAAGTGCTATTCGGAAGAGAAAAGATGGAAGAGGTAAATAGAGAAGTCTTAGCAAGATTGTAAGACTAACAAAGGGATAAAGGTAAAGTCTGAGTGAATTCAAGATGAAAATATCAAACGTCCCGATCGTTCGGTGAAATCCTATCGTCGATTTCTATATTTGGTACAGTCATGGAAATCCATCCCTACGATAGGGCACCAAAGAACGATCGCCGCTGAGAGAAGATGAGAGATCGATGAACGCGGAAGAAATGCCCTGAAAGATGGATGAACATTGGAACATCTAAACGAGATGGAATAAAATGTTTGAAGACAGAGTGAAAAAGGAAGATATAGAAGAGTTGGTAAACATCGTGACGGACGCGATGGCTAAGAGCTTGAAGAAGAACGCACCGATCTTGGCAGAAGCCATCACAGAGATTCTAAAGATCGTTGGAGAAAATATCGGCAATGCATTAAAAGTCGAAGTGGATTCTATCCCTTGGAAAGAGATTATAGAGTTCATGAAAACATTACAAGGGAAATATGAGAACTATGGATATGAAGGCTACCGATAAAGGGAAACATCCACCCAAGACGACAGATGAATATGCGAAGAAGGCACTCAAGGACATAATACCGGTTAAAGGCAAACTTACGGAAGCAAGGGAGAAAAATAAGAGTTATAGAGAACTGCTGGATGACGCCACGTTAAAATGAGGTAGTTATTTTTTATAATATGAACCAACATAAGACTTTACCATGA
>CABGHH010000154.1 GCA_902158745.1 Candidatus Methanolliviera sp. GoM_asphalt | reverse complement strand
GCCTATCCCGTGTTCTTCTAATACACCTGTAACCTTCTTTGCTATCTTATCATCCGATTTAGAGCCCATTATTATTGAGACATCCATAAAAATCTCTTTAACCTTCTTCTCCCTTTTAATCTTTTGTGAAGTCAGATAATTTCGGAGATTTAAAGTCCAATAAAAATTCTTTAATCCGTCTTTCTGCCAATTTTACATAATCTTCTTCTATATCATATCCTACATAATGGCGATTTGTCTTTATCGCCGCCATCGAAGTTTGTCCACTTCCAATAAATGGGTCTAAAACGACCTCTTTTTCATAAGTATAAAGTTGACTCAATCTGTAGGGCAACTCCACGGGGAAAGGTGCAGGGTGCCCAATTTTGCGTGCAGGCTCCGCCGGGAATGTCCAGACGCTCTTGGTAAATTCGAGAAATTCTTCTTTAGAAATGGTGCTTTCTCTCTTTTCTATCTTTTCTCTTTTAAATATTCATTTAGAAAAGACCAAAATGTATTCGTGAACATCTCTTAACGTTGGGTTAGAAGCGGAAAGCCAGCTTCCCCAAGCAGTAGAAGGGCTGGAGCTTGAGGCTTTATTCCATATAATTTCTCCTCTCATCAGAAAACCCAGATCGAGCATATCCCTTACTATAAAAGCATGAAGAGGAATGTATGGTTTTCTTCCCAAGTTCGCGATATTTATGCATGCTCTGCCTCCTGGGACGAGTACTCTATAGACTTCTTTCCATACTCTTTTTAAAAATTCCAAGTAATCTTTAAGTGTAAAATCTTCGTCATACTCTTTCCCGACATTATAAGGAGGTGAAGTTACCATCAGATGAACACTATTGTCAGGTAACTCTTCCATATTTTCAGAAGATTTGGAAAAGATTTTATCTAAGAACTGCGAAGGAATGGGATTTTCTACATATTTCACTTTCTGCTCCTGTGGTAACCCCTCGTATAATTTGCTTGTATAAAAAGGCGTGGAATCGTGATTTATTCTACCGGGAGAACCGAAGGAGCTTGTTTTGGTCCCTCTTTTTCTTCTGTCAGTTTTCATCTTAATCTTCCCTCCAATAATCTACCCACCTTTTGTATGGATCGTAATCTATCTGTGTCTTTTGCCAAGATATTTTAATGACCTTGGACATCTCGTCTTCGGCTAGGCTTGATAATGCTTCTTTAATTATCTCTACACCTCTCGGATTTGTTCCTGGTTTAGGAAGTTTGATATATCCCTTTCTGCCTACTCTATCAAAAAGTCTTTTTTGTTTTGATCGATACAGGCTCATCAAACAATTTTACATCAATTTCAGGCTCCGTTATAGGGATATCCGTCTCTACATTTTCCTCTCCAAATTTATATATGAGTCTTCAAATATCTCATCTATGCGACTTGACATTTTATCTCTCTTTACATCTCTTTCAGCGCCTTCTTCACCGCCTCCAAACTTGCCTCTACTTCAATGGGTCTATCGCATACATTAACAACCTCCTCCGGATCCTTCATCAGATTTCCCGTAGTGATGCAGACGATCCTCTCATCTCTATCTATCTCACCTTTCTCAACCAACTTCTTCAATCCAGCCAAAGACGTGGCAGATGCAGGCTCAACGCCGATACCCTCCAGCCGCGCCAGATCCTTTTGAGCCACGATTATCTCATCATCCGTTACGGTCTCTGCCATTCCGCCAGATTCATAGATCGCCGCAAGCGCCTTTACGGCATTCACGGGATCTCCGATCCTGATCGCTGTGGCGATCGTCTCAGGCTTTTTCTCGGCTACTATATCTCTTTTCCTCTCTCTAAATGCCCTCACAATAGGAGCAGATCCCTCTGCCTGGATACCTGTCATCTTTGGTATCTCATCGATCCAATCGAGTTCTTTTAGCTCTCTAAATCCTTTATATATTGCTGAGATATTTCCGGCGTTTCCCACGGGCAAGATGATTCTATCGGGCGCATCCCATCCGAGCTCGTCTGCGACCTCATAACCGATCGTCTTCTGCCCTTCCAACCGATATGGATTTATTGAATTCAAGAGATAAAATTTCTCCTCATCGCACAATCTTCGAACAATCTCGAGGGCATCGTCAAAGTTTCCCTTGATCTCGATAACTTTTGCACCGTGCATCAGTGCCTGTGCAACCTTTCCAAGCGCCACCTTTCCGCCTGGAAGCAGGACAACGACGGGAATTCCGGCCTTTGCCCCATAGATAGCTAAAGAAGCCGACGTGTTTCCCGTTGAAGCACAGGCAACCGTCTTCATCCCAAGTTCCAATGACTTCGTAACGCCAACTGTCATGCCCCTATCCTTGAAAGAACCCGTAGGATTTAGCCCTTCATGTTTCACATACAGATCTTTTACCCCTATCTTCTCCCCAAGTCTCTTGCACCTGTAAAGAGGTGTTCCCCCCTCTTTAATCGTGATCGGCTCCCTCTCTATTGGTATGAGCTTCTTATATTTCCAGACGCTCAAGGGGACACCTTCGTATTCTCTCTTATCTATCTCCAATGAGGAGATATCCAATAGAGCTTCCAATAGTCCCCCACACGCACAGGTGTAGATCACCTCTCCTCCATCGTATTCTCTACCACATCTAATACATCTCAAACTATAATTCATTGAATGCCTCTTTGAGATTTTGAACACCTATCTCAAGTGCCTCTCCTATCTTATCTGGCCTTCCTTTACCCCGCGCCAGATGGCTTCCACCTCCTCCATCACCATCCATTGCATTACAGATTTCTTTTACGATGTGGGAAGCATTTAATTCTATCTCTCCTATATTATCGCTCATCGATACGACGACTTCCCCCGCTTCATCTCCCAATATGGATATAATGTTATCTTCTTTCGATCTTGTGAGAGAAGCGGAGATATTCATCAATTCTTTCATCCCAACATCTTTAATTAACCTCTTCACGACGGAAAAACCTCCTATATTGATGGCATCTTTAAGAAGATCTTTTGCCATCAATCTGGATATCTCCTCTCTCAACCTTTCATTATCTCTTCTCAGTTCTTTCCATTCATCGAAGAATCTTTGAACGGTCTTCGGTAGTATCTCGATCGGAACCTTAAGCGTGGATGCGGAATCTTTTAAGATCTTTTCTAACCTCTGTATATCTTTTACGGCGGCTTTTCCAGCAGAAAATTCGAGTCTTTCGACGCCATCCTGTATTCTCTCAACCTTAAGTATCTTTATCGGTCCGACGTCCCCCGTCCTCTCGCAGTGTGTCCCTGCACATGCCTGGACGTTTTCACCTATCTTTACGACCCTTATCTTATCTCCAGGTGGAACACCACCCTGATATAAGTAAAAGCCATATTTTTTCTCCGCCTCCACCCTATCCATCCATCTTGCATCGATCTTTATATTTGAGATCACGATCTCGTTTGCAATGAACTCTATCTTCCTTATCTCCTCTTCCCCTATCTTTTTGTAGTGAGAGATATCGAGCCTCGCTCTATCTTCTCCCTTTTGGGCCCCTGCCTGCCATATATGATCTCCGAGAACCTCTTTTGCCGCCTCTAAAACGATATGGGTTGCCGTGTGATGTCTCGTATGCGACATTCTTCTTTCTTCATCCACGACCCCTTTTATGATCTCTCCCCTTCTCGGTTTTTTATTAACGGCTTCGTCGTGCCCTGCCAAAAATCCTCGATCTATCTTATGCAGTATCACCCCATCCACCGATTGAACGTCGATCACGTCTAAAGCCCCATCATCAAATACCAGTTTTCCTTTATCGGCAGGCTGTCCTCCTCCCTCCGGATAAAAAAGTGTTTCATCCAAGATGACGTAATCGCCAATGAGATTCAAGACCGATGCCTCAAAATCAAAATTATTTTGAAGATAGTAGAGCTTCTCCGTCTTTGGAAGGTCTTCTCCAATTTTTACTTTCTCTTCTTTCAACTTCTCTTTCTCTGTATCCAAAGATCGAATATCTTTGGAGTGATTGCGAATCTTTGATTCGCAAACTTGAAAATCAGAGATTTTCAAATGTCTACCAGCGATGAGCGAATAAAAGTTATCCGGGACGTCCACGACTATATTATCTTCTTTTAACGTTTCTTTAACTATCTCTGGCGGAATGCCGTGCGTATCGTAGAGGTTTATGAGTGTATCGAGGGGAACCTTCTCCT
>CABGHH010000153.1 GCA_902158745.1 Candidatus Methanolliviera sp. GoM_asphalt | reverse complement strand
CGCACCAACTTTACCGAGACCGTTTTTTTTTATTATTCCTATGCCCTTCCCTGCTCTTATGAAGAAAACGGGAAAACACCTCGCCTTTGCACAGATCAGCATTCCGGTGAATGAATCCCCTTTGTAATCGCCCGAATCTACACGAACACAGGCGGTGCAATTGGCTTTATCCGAACTCGCTATGTTCATCTCGACTTTTACGCCAACAGGAGTTGTAATCTCCACCTTCTTCGCTTCTTTTCCTGCGAACAGAAGAGCAGCGGCCTTTGACGCCACCGTGGCACACGTCCCCGTTGTATATCCTCGCTTGAGAATCTTGCCGTCTTCGAGCAGAACCACTCTGCCCTTTTTTATCTGCTCGATTAAGGCATTAATTGAGCCGATATTATTCGTTTCCAGCGCTTTTTTTATGACTTCTTCTGAATATTCCGTTCCTGATACCGGGTCTTTCATGATTTTACTTTGTAGTCCTTCCAAAAATTATAACCACAAGATTACACAGATTTACACGGATTTTTTCTTTTGTTGGGCTGGCAGGGCTATTTTTAACGGCATTGCTCTTTTCATCTTGTCTGTGTTAATCTGCGCTAATCTGTGTCTATAATTTATTTTCTATTTTCTTGTGTTAATCTCGTGAAATCTCGTGGTTTATTAATTGCAATTTGTTACGGGAATGACTTTATTCGTTGCTGAGTTCCACAAGCTCATTGATAATCGCCACTGCCGAAGGAGTTCCACCTCTTGGTCCTCTTATCACAATGCAAGGAATATTACCCATAGACAATATCTTCTCCTTCATCTCCGCGGCATTGACAAACCCTACAGGGGTAGCAACGATAAGAGCGGGCTTTACGCCTACGTCTCCTTCCTCAACAAGCGCACAAATCTCCTGACATGCCGAAGGTGCGTTTCCAATAACGACGACGTTACCCTGAATGAGTCCCTTCTCCTTTGCGAGCCGGATTCCCGCAGCAGTTCTCGTGAGCCCTTCCCTTTTCGCTATCTCCATTGTTTTTGGCGCATTCACGAAACACTCCACCTTTTTCCTGTATTTTTTGCTGATACCTGCTTTCACCATTTCAATGTCCGTAATGATTGTTTTACCTTCTTTTATGCACTGTATCCCCGTCTCAACCGGATGATGATTAAATACAAGCAAGTCCAGAAACGAAGGGTCGGCATTGGCAAAAACCACGCGTCCTGCCACTCGTTTTTCGGTGTCGCTTAACGAACCCGGGTATTTTGACACAATATCACGTACAATTGCCTTGCTCTTCTCCCACACCCTGTTTCCCGCATCTACATAACCCGCTGCTATATCGTCAGCATTCCCGTTTCCTGTCTCATAATCGTATTTCGTCTCATATCCTCTGCGTGTAACCATTCGACCACCAAGATTTTGTGTCCCCGAGCAGCCAATAATAATGGTCGTTGACATATCTATACGGCGATAGAACGCAGGCAAGTCTTCTAAACGGGTAATCTCAATTTCGCATCCTTCTCGTTCTGCATTTCTCACGATGCCAACTATTGTTTTCCTGTCACGGAACTGCATAAAAATCCCGTATGTCTTCTCTAATTGCACCGTTCTGTTTTTGCTTTTGGGGTTATACACGACCACCGCGATGTCCATTTTTGCTAATCCTTCCAGTTTCCTCTCTATCTCACGCCAGGGCACCAACAAATCGCTCAAACTGACAACTGCGAAATCATTTGAGATGGGTGCACCGAGTAATGCTGCGGATGCTGATGCGGATGTTATACCGGGAACTATCTCCAATTTGGTGCCAGAATCTGCAGCAACCTCAATTGCCAGCCCCGCCATGCCATAGATGCCCGCATCGCCCCCCGAGACAAGGACGACATCTTTATACTGCCCCAGCTCGACTGCTTTCTTTGCACGTTCTACCTCGGTTCCCATCCTGCCTATTACCACCTCGGCACTCGCGGGAATAACGTCCTTTATCAGCTCGATGTACCGTACATTGCCCATAATGACGTCCGCACTTGAAATCCGTGCTCTCGCTCGTTCCGCCATCAAATCCAAAGAACCCGGTCCGATACCCACTACAGATAACATGTTTTTAGTAAAGGTTTTTGCGAAGTTAAAAAGAATAATTTTTTATAATCGGACGCAGATGAACGCGGACAATCAGGATTTTAATTTAATTTTGGCACTAAACCAGAAGTTAAACGTAGGGCATTTGATAATTTGAGGAAATAGTTAGTTTTCTGCGTAAATCCGCGTAAATCCGCGTCCTAAATAGGTAGAAGCTTATATCTTATATACAACAAAAAAGTTTTAAGACACCACCGCCAGAGTTATTTTTCTATCAAACGATTTCCTCTTCACCGTTTTGTATCCGCCATTATTCCTCTTCGCACCCAGGATAGCACAGGGTTCTGCGACGCCCTTTATGTTAAACGCATCCATTGCTGCACTTTTCGACTGCACGTCCACAACACTATTTATTTCATCGGGTGAAAAGGAAAACAGAGGCTTCTTGAGCAGCGAGGAAACTTTTTCTAACTGCTCTGTTTTTCTGAAGTCCACCGTACACAACCCTTTGACTTCTCTTAGTTCTATTCCCAACTCGTCTAAGAAGGTATAAATCGCTCTCTCTATCTCTGCCGCTTCAACGCCGAGATGAAAACCAATTCCGATATACACCCCCCCATCCTTATCCTTTTTTGTCATTTTATGCTCTAAATCATTCTCGTTCGTTCATCATTTTAAACGTTGTTATCACCGCTTGTGCCGATATCCCTGCTGCAATGAGTTCTGCGAATTTATTCGCACCTCTATGCCCGTTCAGCACAGGTATAACCCATTTCCCATTCTCGTCTATGCACACCACCCAGGGGTCTTCGGTCTTCTTCTTCGGTTCTATTGCCCTCACCACCACACCCATAGGGAGAACGGCAACAATATTCTTCTTCTGCTTGAAATTTTCCTTTATGGCACGGTAAACGCTTTTTACTTTCTTACCGCCTTCGCAAGAAATCAGTTCGGAGCATATCAGCTCTGCATCGAATCCTTCGGCTAAGAGCACACGTTTCACCTTTTCGGCAATTGCAACGGATTCCTGAGCAAGTGAGAAGATAGCAATCATAGGCTTAGCTCCTTTTATAACCACAGATTACACAGATTTTCACAAGATTCTTTATTCATTATTTTCCCTTTCCCTCTGTGTTAATCTTGTGTAATCTCGTGGTTTTTACCTCCAGAATACAATATTGAAACGCCCGACTTATTAAGCACGTCCCCTACTATTATCACCGATTGGCTCTTTATATCCTCTTTCTTCACCTTCACGGCAATATCATCTAAAGTGCCTCTTATTATCCGCTCTTCTGCCCATGATGCTTTATGAACCACTGCTACGTGTGTCTCCGGGGGATAGCCGACCCTTAGCTCTGAAACGACATCGTCAATGAGATGCACACCGAGAAAAATGACCATTGTCGCACCGTGCTTTGAAAGTTCCGCTATGCTTTCCTCTGCGGGCTTGCCTGTCTTCCCAAACGGTTTTGTGATTATCAGCGTTTGCGATACGCCGGGCGAAGTGAGTTCGCGTTTTAACGATGCTGATGCGGCAGAGAACGCCGTAACTCCGGGAACAAGTTCAAAATCTATATCAATTGACTCGAGGTATTCCATCTGTTCCAGAATAGCGGAATAGAAACTCAAGTCGCCTGTATGAAGCCGCACTATTCTCTTTCCCTCAACTGCAAATTTCTTGTACAGTGCGAATAAATCTTCCCTGGTCTTACCATAGCTATCTATCTGTATCGCATCGCTCCTCGCATATTTTAAAATGTCTCTGTGGACAAGTGAACCTGCGTAGATTATCACGTCAGCACTTTCTATCTCTCGCTTCCCCCTTAACGTGAGTAATTCGGGGTCGCCCGGTCCTGCGCCAACAAAAACTACTTTCGTCTTCATAACCACCAGATTACACAGATTCTCACAAGATTCTTCTTTTCACCTCCAAACTCTTCTGAGTTAAGTCCTTATAAAGCCACTTTTCATTCATATTTTTCATTTTTATCTCTTCTGTGTTAATCTTGTGTAATCTTGTGGTTTTGGTTTTGTATCTAAACCTCCTTCTTCACGATAAGCGTAGAGAGGTA
>CABGHH010000152.1 GCA_902158745.1 Candidatus Methanolliviera sp. GoM_asphalt | reverse complement strand
GTGTTGCTGGTATTTTGGATAAATAAATTGTTATATATAAGGAGAGCAAAAGTAAAAAAGGTATCCATGAACCAAAACGGCAAAGAACCTACAAAATGGCGTGCAGATCAAGAAAAGTTAGAAGAATTTGAGCCCATTTTTTTACCGCAAAAATATATCCATCGTCGGGAGGTGAATAACATCATCCAGAAACGAACAGAAGGTAATATCCACATATCTAAATGGCTTTCTCGCGGGAGGGTTTGAGGACAAATTATTCCCCGTAAAAGTTGTACAGATATTTACCACCTGTTTTTCCGAGACCGGCGAAGAAGAGGCGAGTGAAAAATTAGAGCAGATGACACGAAGCTATATGCCCATTCCCTATTTTTATATACTCAGGCTCTTTCTCCCTGCATATATCCATCGCATAAGGGCATCTTGGATGAAACCTGCAACCTTTTGGTATATCGGTGGGGCTTGGAACGCCCCCCAATAACTCTATCTTTTCTCTTTTTATATCTGGATCTATATCTGGAACAACAGAGATCAACGCTTTTGAATATGGATGGGACGGATTTTCTATTATGTCATCCGTTCTTCCACTTTCCACAATTTTACCCAAATACATCACTGCCATCGAATCTGTAATGTGCCTTGCCTCAGATATGTCGTGGGTTATATATAAGATGCTCAATCCAAACTCTTCCTTCAACTTAATCATCATCTTCATTATTTCAGCCCTTATGGAGACATCAAGCATGGAACATGGCTCATCCGCAATCACCATCTTTGGATTGACTATTAATGTCCTTGCTATTGCAACCCTCTGTCTCTGACCTCCACTGAGCTCGTGGGGATACCTTTTTAAAAAGCTCTTTTCAGGATTAAGCCCGACCTCTTTCAAGATTGAAACAACTTTTTTTATCCGGTCTTCTCTCTCTCCAATTCTATGGATATCCAGAGGCTCTTTTACAGATTCTAAAATTGTAAATCGTGGATTTAGGGATTCATACGGATCCTGAAAGATCATTCCAACATTCTTCCTGAAATCCTTTAATTCATTCTTACTCAATTTAACGATATTCTTGCCATCTAAATAGATATCCCCCTCTGTGGGATCCATCAATTTAACGATCAGTCTGCCTATTGTAGTCTTGCCACAACCACTCTCACCAACAAGACCAAAGACCTCTCTATCATCGATCTTAAACGAGACTCCATCAACGGCACGAACCCATTCCTCTTCCTTCGTGAATTCTTTCGTGAAAAAACCCTGTTTTACCGGGAAGTATTTCTTTAGTCCTCTAACCTCAAGCAGATTGCCCATTTAAACCACCCAACATGCCGAAAAATGTCCCTCTCCTATTTCTTTATATTCTGGCTCTTCTTCTCTGCATATATCTATGGCATAAGAGCACCTTGGATGAAATCTGCAACCTTTGGGTGGAGAGGATAGGCTTGGCGGTTCTCCTGGTATGCCGGATAACTTTCTCTTATCCCCTCTTATCCTTGGGCACGAGTTTATAAGCCCACGCGTGTATGGATGAACCGCCTCCCTAAACAGGCTTCTTTTATCACACGATTCAACGATCTTTCCTGCATACATCACAATCACACGATCACTGATCTCTGAAACCAGTGATAGATCATGAGAGATAAATATCATCGACATCTTCAATTCTTTCTGTATCTCTTTTATCTCTTCCATTATTCTATCCTGTGTGATAAGATCAAGGGCTGTGGTTGGTTCATCAGCTATTATGAGCTTTGGGTCTGTGGATAGAGCCATCGCTATTACGGCACGCTGTTTCATCCCACCAGAGAACTGATGCGGATACGATCTCATTCTTTTAGGGTCTATGTGCACTATATTACAAAGTCTCTCGAGCCGTTTTTGAGCCTCCTCTTTTGATATTTTATCCTTATATCTCATTATCTCAATTATCTGATCTCCTACCCTTCTAACGGGATTTAAGGAATTCATAGCCCCCTGAAATATCATAGATATCCCTTTCCACCTTATTTTTTGTATCTCCTCTTTTGAAAGAGAGAAGAGGTCTATTATTCCACTTTTTCCAGCTATCTCTCCATGCTTAAAGTATATCTTACCGCCCTTTATCTCTCCATTATCTGGAAGAGTTCTCAAGATCGTTCCCGCAATAGAGGACTTTCCACAACCAGATTCTCCGACTATGCCTGTGGTTCTTCCTTCTTCAACAGAAAAAGATATTCCATCCACAGCTCTCACGCTTCTTCCACCAGAGAGCCTATAGTGCATTACCACATCATTAACTTCAAGAATCTTCGTTTTTCCATTCATTCCATCTTCCTCAGTCTTGGATTCACTATCTCGTCAAAAGCGCGACCTATCAGGTAGAATGCCATCGATAATAGAGTTATCCCAAACCCCGGAGGAAGCAACCACCATGGTGCCTTGAATGTATGCCCCTGAGCGGTACAGAAATTTATCATCATCCCCCAGCTCATCTGTGTTGGATCTCCAAAACCCAAGAAAGAGATGCCCGATTCTGTTATTATTGCGGCTCCAACGATCATGGTCAGCTCATAGAAACCCAACGGAATAACATTTGGTGCTATGTGCTTAAAGATGATCCTTGAACTTGAAGCTCCTGCAACTCTTGCAGAGTCTATATATGGTCTAGTTCTTAGGGAGAGCGTCTGTGCTCTTATTACTCTGCATACCCCAATCCAGGAAAAGACCATCATTATCATTATAAATGTGAAAAGGTGTAAAGAGCCTACCACCGCGGCTATGACTATCAATAAAGGCAGAAATGGTATAGAGACCAACGCATCGGCAGATCTCATGATGAGAGAATCTATCCATCTGCCACCCCAGTATCCAGAGATCAGACCCATAATTACTCCTAAAATTGCGGCTCCAAGGGCTATAGAGATTCCTATAAGAAATGCAAGATATGAACCATTTAAAAACTGTGAAAAGATATCAGAACCCTTAGAATCTGTTCCCATTGGATGTTTTAAAGACGGAGGCCATGCGTACGAATTGGTCTCTGGGTTTATCCCAAGCGATGTATCCATACCACCCATGGGGGAATATGAATTACCCATCATCTCGACATAGATTGGCCCAAATAGGGCAAAAAATAAGAACAATAATAGAATTACCACTCCAATGATTCCCAGCTTGTTTGCCTTGAACCTTGGCCAATTCTCCCCCCATAATCCTTTTAATTCATATAAAAGATCTTCAATCATAGGATACCCTTGGATCTAAATATGCATAGCTGATGTCTATCACTATCACTGCCAGTATCGTCATCAAAGTTAAGATGAAGAAACAGCCCTGGGCTAATGGATAGTCCCTCCCGATCGTTGCCTGGTATAACTCATAACCTATCCCGGGCCATGAAAAGATCTTCTCTGTCAAGACCCCCCCACCTATAGATGCAGATAGGGATAGGATAAATGCCGTTATGACGGGTAGTTCTGCATTTCTGGCAGCATAACTGTCTCTCACCACCTTATCCGGAAGACCTCTTGCTTTTGCTGCTTCAACATAATCCTCTTTCATTGTTTCGACCATGCTTGTCCTCATCAGGAGCATCATACCACAGAAGCTTGCAGTTGTGAGCGTAATTAAGGGCAAGATTAGATGATGCAATATATCGATAATCTTTTCACCTGTGGTTGCTCCCAAAGTCCATAGCTCAAAATCTATCATTCCAGATATTGGGAATAGATTTAGACGAAATGCAAAGAGATATATCAAGATCAGTCCAAACCAGAATATTGGCATCTCATAGAAGAATAGACCGGCCAATGTTAACCCATATTCTAATTTAGAGTTTCTCCGCCATGCAATTATTCTGCCAAGAATTATTCCTAAGACTGCAGATAGGACAGATGCGGAGGTGAATAATAGAAGTGTATTAGGAATCTTTGCAGCAAGCACTACAGAGACCGGTTGAGAGTATCTAAAAGATTCACCAAAATTTAATGTCAACAAATTTTTTAGATAGATCCCATATTGAACCAACATAGGCTGGTCCAGACCATATGAATGGCGAATCATCTCTTTTACCTCAGGAGTCATTTTTGGATCTATCACTATGGATAGAGGATCTCCTGGCATAACTCTGATTAAAAAGAAGATTATAGTCATAACTATGAATAAAGTTAT
>CABGHH010000151.1 GCA_902158745.1 Candidatus Methanolliviera sp. GoM_asphalt | reverse complement strand
ATCGTATCTCCTGAGCTTATTTTTGAATATACTCCTCATGATCTTGAAATTCTTCATCCTTCCAATCACGTGTTCTACGACCACTCTCGTTCTATTGAACTTCTTGTTGCATCTTTTATCCTCCTTCTCAAGAACTTTACCCCTCCTTCTCAAGAACTTTACCCCTCTTTCTCTTTACATGAAAATCTTCGATTTTTGTGTGTCCTGAATATCTTTGGTTTCTTGGAGAGCAAGGTATAACTCATCATATTGCCCCATTCCAAGTAATAAATATGCGTTTAGTGCTATAAAAGGTTAATTATGCAGAAGGTTTATTCTTTATCCTCTCGCAAGTCTTCCATGAATTTCTAACAAATTCGGGAAATTCTTCATTTTCTCCATAGTAATGCTGCAAAAATTTGATCGTCTTATGGTCTGATGGATACCCACTTCCAAAATCTCCATACATACTCTTTAACTCATTTATTGACCTCTCCCGCTCAATCTTTGCGACGATGGAGGCAGCGGCAACCAGAGGATATTTTTCGTCCGCTTTATGCTCCGAGATTATCTTCACATCTTTATAGTCGGAAATTGAAGATTTTTGGGGAAGGAGAAGTTTTTTTACATTGCTCCCGAACCTCTCTTCGTTGACATCGGAGGCATCCAGATATATGACGTTCGCCTCATCGCCTTCTTCAGAAGAAAATTTTTTTATCAGACTTGCGTGGGAGTTGACCATTATATCGTTCATCGTCATAATAGTCCTCTTCTCATCGATATCTTTGGCGGTAACTTCTAAAACTCGGGTCTCTGCCAATTTCTTTATATAACCATATAGAAGCTCCCTCCTCTTCTGATTCAGTCTCTTAGAGTCAATATATTTGTAAATCTCTGATTTTTGAGCAAATTCATCTTTTTTGGCGAGAAGATGCCCAATTCTATAAAGATCTTTCTCGCTCGAAAGTACACCAGCAACGAACATTGAACCAATTACGGGCCCTTTTCCTGCCTCATCCACGCCGAGATATCTCATAAGTATGTTTAGTTTAGAGTAAGATATATGAAAAGCGTTATAAAGGATTCGGTCTTTTTTGTCTCTCCGATATGCAGATAATTATAATAGGTGCAGGGCTGGTTGGCATGTCACTGGCTGAGAAACTCTGTGAAGATAATAGTGTCACGATCATTGAAAAAGATGAGAATGCTTCTAAAAAAGCAGAAGAATTAGATATAAAAGTAATAAAAGGAAACGGGGCAAATATAAATGTTTTAAAAGATGCCGGAGTAGACAGAGCCGATTTTGTCATCTCCGTCACGGAGGGAGATGAGATGAACATCATATCTTCAACCACTGCCAAGTTTTGTGGCGCAAAGAAGACGATCGCGAGGGTCAGAAATACAGAGTATATATCATCGCCTTTAGAAAAGAGGCAAGAACTTGGAATAGACCTTCTGATAAATCCAGAGCTCCTTCTCGCGTATAAGATCGTTCAAATACTTTTTATACCCAGTTCGGAGAATTTTACTTTGTTATCGTCGGGGAAGATAGGTTTTTTCGAGATTAGGTTATCTAAAGAAGATCCTTTCGTGGGAAAAGCAATAAAAGATTGTGATTTTCCAGATTTTACGCTCGCAACTGCAGTAATCAGGGGGGAAAATATCTTCGTCCCGACGGGGGACGACGTACTTTTAGAAGGAGATAAGATAATTTTAGTAGGGAAGGAAGAGTCGATCTTCGAGGTCAGGAAGTTTGTGGGCGCGAATGATCTAAAGGATGTCTTAATCGCCGGGGGGGGAACCGTCGGTCTCTATTTAGCCAAATATTTAGAAGAAAACGATGTCAACATAAAGTTGATCGAGAAAGATAAGAGAAGATGCGATCTTCTCGCATCCGAACTAAATAACGTATTGATCTTGAATGGGGATGGGACGGATGTCGATCTACTTATAAGGGAAAACGCCTCCGAATGCGACGCGGCAATATCCGTCACGAACAGTGACGAAACAAATTTGATCTCTTCACTTCTTCTGAAGCAGATGGGATGTAAAAAGACGATCGCAAGGGTAAACAAAGACGCTTATCTATCATTATATAAAACGCTCGGCATAGATTTTGAAGTGAGTCCAAAAGTAGAAACTTTTAGGGTTATTCTGCCCCGTCTGACGCCAAATTTTAATTCGGTCAATACCATAGAGGGCAAAGTAAAGATCATAGAGTTTACGGCCGAAGAGAAGATGCCGATTACGAGAGGAGCACTTAGAGAGATTGGACTTCCAAAGGGCGCCATTGCTGGGGCGATCATTCGGAATGGAGAGGTGATAATTCCTAAAGGCGACGATATGATAAAGGCGGGAGACGATGTGGTTATATTTATGGGGGAAGATGAACTTAAACGCGTTAGAATACTCTTAAAATGAAGAACAGACGTTCTTTCAACTCCTTATCCTACCTTCGGTAGGACTGTAAAAACAAAAGAAAAAGATAAAAATATCCATAGAACGAAAGGCAAATCGAAGGTGAGAGACGGCGTGATATTTGAAAATCAAGATTTTCATGCCGAATTGCCTTGTGCTATAAAGGGGTTCTCGATGGCGTATTGCTCGAAAGAGACAAAGCATATACCCACTTATGTGATACACCTACCCCTAGTAGTCCCCCTATCCGAATGAGGAAAGTTTTTATATCCTTAGATGAGAGCAAAATTGATCGAGAAACGTTTAAGAAACTTTACTTCTACTATATAATGGATATGGTATTGGTTCGTCGTGGCATATGAAAATGGAACATTTTCATATGCCACGAAATCAAAGATTCGTCTGCACGAAATCAAAGATTTTGCTGTGCGGGTACGTGTGGATCGATGTTCATATAGAAAGTTTTATTAATAAATCCCACTTATATTTTGGTGGGAATATGGATATGGAAACAAAGATAGATGGAAAAGGAAGGGTCGTGATTCCACAACCTGCAAGGAAGAAGTTAGAAATAAAGAAAGGAACAATCTTATCTGTTGAAGAGAAGGAAGGAGGGATCCTATTGAAACCAGAGAGGGAGAAGAAAAGGAATATAGAAGATTTTTTTGCTCTCAGAGTGGAAAGGACGGGAGAGCCAGAATGGGCCACCCCGAAAGAGATGAAAAGTATCTGGGAATAGATACGAATGTATTGGTGGCTTTCTTTGATAAAGACCATCCGGATAATCGAAAGACAAAAAATTTGATGACATTTTAATATCATGCAGTAAATCCAACGATTATCCACGAAGCCCTACCACACGTTGGTTTATAAACAGAAATGGAGGAGAGAAGATGCTAAAAATACACTAAACGACTACATAGACTTGGATACAATCCTATTCTTAGATCAAACAAAGAAAGTTACGAAGTTAGGTTTGGAGATAGGAGCGATTTATGGATTAGGTGGTAGAGATTCTTTGATACTGGCAAACTTCATTACAAATTCGATAGAACGGATGATAACGTCTGATAGGGAACTATTAGAGGCTAAAATAATACAAATAAACGAAAGAGAATTAGAGATAACGGAGATGAGGTCTCTTCTGAGTGAAGAGGAAGATCAAAGATGAATAAAAGATGAAAAATAAACTGTGATGTGGTCGTCGTCGGTACTCAAAAATCAAAGATTTTTGTCAGGACCACCAACTCGTTGGCGAGCACACGGCGAAGACGTTTGCGCGAAGTTTGGTTTGGATACGGTATTTAGAAGAGTTCATTAGGATGAAAAAATGAGGAATAAATATGTATGCTGAAGAAGTTGCTGACATAGCGATGGAATTCGTAAGAAGAGCTGGTATGGTTTTCCACGGCTCGAAAAAGTAACATTTAATGAACCTTTATCGAAATGGGAAGTTCTTGTAGATGCTGGTGTGTACGGCGAAAAAATTATTAAAAAAGTGTAATAGATGATGCAACCAAAAAAGTCATTGGATTTGAATAATATTCCATATTTAAAAATGAGAGACGAATATTTTTCAAATGCAAAAGATGCTTTAAAGTTCGCTTTCCGCATTACTCCAAATCTTATTTAATATAACCTCCATACTTCTATAAAGATACCAAACAGTAAAGATACCAAACAGAGTACAAACGTAATCTTTTCATTCAGCGAGGGGATGGAGATGGATGTTAATAACTTACCTTCACACACCCCACCTATAGATTCTTTGACG
>CABGHH010000150.1 GCA_902158745.1 Candidatus Methanolliviera sp. GoM_asphalt | reverse complement strand
TGATTCTTTTCTCTGGCAATCTTAACCATATCAGAACTATGGTCTATCGCTCTAGCATGTTTTACCGTTTCCAGTGCCATGTTCAATAAAACCCCTCCTCCACACCCCACCTCAAGAAATATATCATCTGGTTTGAGTTGAAGTTTATCCAGACTCCAGCGGAAAGACTTATAATGCGCGCCTGGATTACTGAGCATCCTTTTACCAATCCATCCTGATGGTTTTCTTGCGGTTTTATCAACAAATTTAGCTAACATTTTATTGCACTCTTGCCACCTTCCACCCCCTCGCTTTTTGACGCTTCTCCCAGAACCGGCTGTATAATTCACCGTTGGATACAAGCTCAGCATGCCTGCCCTGCTCGATCACCTTCCCCTGGTCGATAACCAGAATCTGGTCGGCGGCGGCGATGGTGGAGAGGCGATGGGCGATGATGACCAGTGTCCTGGACTCGACCAGCGAGTTGATGGCCTCTTGAATCAGGATTTCGTTCTCCGGGTCCACATAAGCGGTAGCTTCATCCAGTATCACGATAGGAGCATCCTTCAGGATAGCCCGGGCAATAGAAATCCTCTGCTTCTCCCCACCGGAGAGCGTTGCCCCACCCTCCCCGATGACGGTGTTGTATCCATCAGGCAGGTTTTCGATGAACTCGTGGCAGTGGGCTGCCTTCGCTGCGGCGGTCACCTCTTCCTTGGTAGCATCTCTATTACCAAACCTGATGTTGGCGATGATGCTGTCGTTGAACAGATACACATCCTGAAACACCATCGCGATGTACGAAAGGAGGCGGTCGGTTTTCATATCTTTGATATTGTGTCCGCCCACCCGCACTTCCCCGGAATTGACATCCCAGAAGCGGGCAATCAGGTGCGCGATGGTGGTCTTCCCCGCTCCCGAAGGCCCCACCAGGGCGGTGATGGTATTCTGCGGGATACTGAAGTTGACACCCTTGAGAACGTCGGCATCCTCGTATTTGAACCACACATCTTTGAACTCGATGTCAAACCGGCTCAACTGCGGGTCGCCATCCGGTTCAGGCAGGGGTTTCTCATTCAGCACCGCCTGTATCCTCCCCAGGGAGGCATCCATAATCCTCAACTCGGGCATATAGGACGCCATGTTCTTGATGGGATTGTAAAGTTGCAGACCCAGAACCAGGAAGATGAGGAGGGTTTTGAGCATGAGGGTGCCACCCAGGAAGAGGTAGAACCCGATGGGCAGTATGATGGCAAAGCCCAATTCCAGGACCATCACAAACGCCACTATGGGGAAGGACAGCTTCACCACCAGGTCGATGTTCGTCTGCTTGTAATGGCGCAGGGCCTGCTCGAACCGTTGCAATTTCGAGCCGGTCTGATTGAACGACTTGCTGATCTGAATCCCCTGCACATATTCGATCATGCGGGAGTTCGCCTCCACGGAGGACTCTGCCCTTATCTTTGCCAGCCGGTCGAGGGACTTCATGACCGCTCTCATGACAACGGCGGCAATGGGGAGCACCACCAGCGTCGCCAGGGCCATCCTCCAATCGAGGAAGAAGAGGAAGGCGGCGATGAACGCCGGCACCGCAACGGTCTCTATAAGCCGGGGGAAAACATAGGTGGGGATGTTCTGGATGTTCTGTACATCCCAGTTAACGACGGAGTTCAGGTCACCGGCTCGTCTCTTGGAGAAAAAGCCCATCGGCAGCTTGCGAATGTGTTCCCCCAGTCTGATTCGCAGATCGGTGAGCATGTCGAAGCCTACTCGATAAAAGACGCGGGTAGACCACTGTAGAAACACCCAGCGCAACAGGAAGCAGACCGCCATTCCAGCGACATAGAGCATCACGCGCTGGAAGTTGACAGACTCGGCGAACAGCTCCTCGTTTATAGTCAGGTAGATGAAGAACAGCGGGGAGGCGGCGAAGACCGCATCGATGAGCGTCAGAATAGCTCCCTTGTTCAACAGGTTTCTTCTCTCGTCAGCCAGTTGGTATAGTTTTTTTATCATTTCAGCCTCCTACGTCTCAAATTTCCAATCTTGCGCCCTCATATGCGCCTCCCACATCCGGCGATACATGTTGCCCGCTTTGAGTAATTCCTGGTGGGTCCCCTTTTCCACGATCTTCCCCTCATCCAGAACGACGATCTGGTCCGCCTCGGTGATAGTCGAGAGGCGGTGGGCGATGATGATCAGTGTCTTGCCCGCCGATAGCTTCCCGATAGCATCTTGAATCAGGTCCTCGTTTTCGGGATCCACGAAAGCGGTGGCTTCGTCCAGGATGATGATGGGGGCATCCTTCAGGATGGCACGGGCAATGGAGATTCTTTGCCTCTCCCCACCGCTCAGTTTCGCCCCGCGCTCCCCGGCGATGGTTTGATACCCATTGGGCAGCGACTCGATGAACTCGTGGCAGTGTGCCATCCTGGCAGCGGCGATAACCTCGCCCTCACCGACGCCCTTCTTGCCCATGCGGATGTTTTCGTAGATGGTCTCATTGAACAGGAACACATCCTGGAACACGAAGGCGGTAAGAGAGGATAACTCGGTGGTTGGCAGTTCCTTAATATTGCAATCCCCGATGGTGATTTCGCCCTTCCTGACATCCCAGAAGCGGGGGATCAGCCGGGCGATAGTGGTCTTTCCCGCGCCCGAGGTGCCCACAAGTGCCGTCACCGTGTTCTGGGGGACGGAGAAGGTGACGTCGTGCAGAACTTCGGTCTCGTTGTAGCCGAAGTGGACATTCAGGAGTCCCGTGCTAAACCCGGATGGCGCTTTCGCCCTCTCCGGTTCAGAGAGGGGCTTTTCCGTGAGGATTCCGTTAATCCGTTTTTCTGCCTCCACAACCTCGGCGAATTGCTCACCATGGGTGGTCAATTTCACCAGCGGCTCGCAAAGCCCCAGTCCGAGCATGAAGAACAGGATAAAATCGGCCATGGAGAGGCTTCCAGCATTGTAAAGCCACACGCCGGCCGGTAGGATAACCAGGACATTGGCGGTGATCAGAACCATGAAAAGGGTCCAGTAGGGGACACTTTGTATAGACCACTTCCACAGAAAGTCGCGATATTCCTCCATGGAGTTCCTATATCTCGCGAAGGAATCCACGGTTTGATTGAATGCCTTGATGACCGCCATGCCCTGGGTGTATTCGATGACGGTAGAATTGAGCTTTTCGATGGATTTGTAGTATTTCTCCAACATAGTCCCCAAACCCCGGTACGACATCCCCAGGACCAGAAATGCCACCGGAATGACCGCCATTGTAGCCAGGGCCATTCGCCAATTGACGATAAAGAGAAAAATGGCGGTGAAGATGGGCACCATGGCGGCGGCGGTGACATCCGGCAACTGGTGGGCGATGAATAGCTCTATCTTCTCTACATGATCATTCATGGTGGACTTGACCTCGCCGGTGTTCCTGGTGTTGAAGTAGCCCTGCGAGAGCGTGCCCAACTTCTCAGCGAGCCTGATGCGGAGGTCATACAGGATATTGTATGCGGCGATGTGGGAGAGGGAACCCGAAAGCGCCATGGTGACGAATTTCAGGAGAATCGCCGCGATGCCCCCGATTATCAATTTCCAGATATATGCCTCATTCACCACTGGCTCCATTAACTCTATGATCGCCAGATAGATGAGGATGAAGGGCACCAGCCCCATGGCTGTTCCGATGACGGATAGGGCGCATGAAGCGATTAGCCTTCGCTTCTGTGGTCCTACGAGTCGAATTAGTCTTTTCAGGCTTTGTGACATTTTCTTTTTTCCTACACTATTTCTTACTTCCTCCCAATGTCCACTCGAGTCGTCCCATAGGGATACTTTACATACCGAGATTCCACACTCCTGAAACCCGCTCTCAGCATCGCCTCGGAAACATCCGTTTCGTACAGGGTGCAATTCATCCCTCCGAAGGCCATGGTATAGCTAAGCCAGGCGGCATCAGGGGGCCAAATCCCGTTCTTACTTATCGCCATTTCTTGCTGGCTGACGAACAACCCGCCGGGATTCATTGACTGGTAGACCCTTTTGCAGATTTCCTCCAACTTATCCTTATCAGGGAAGAACTCCAGGGTATCGCTGGTCCACACAAGGTCATAATCCTTGCCAATGTCATCCTTGCTGAAATCGGCCCCTATTACATCTATCCTATCTTGAAGCCCATATTCAGAGATGATCTTCTTCGTAATTTCAACAACCGG
>CABGHH010000149.1 GCA_902158745.1 Candidatus Methanolliviera sp. GoM_asphalt | reverse complement strand
CAACCAATTTTTTAAGCCGCAAAAAGCTTCTAAAAGCCGAACTCCTCAAGAACTGGTTCGATTGGATTCGAGTGCGTCTGTATCCCTACAACCTCATTAGGATCTGCACCCATTGCCAACGCAATCAACTGTGAATAGTTCAGGTGAACCAAATCGAATCTTTCTCCGATCTTCTTCTCGATGTATTCTTGATTTCTATCGAATGTGATCTGGCATCCCGGGCATGCACTTATGACCACCTTTGCACCCGCCTCCTTGATAGAGAGGAGTTTTCTCTCCGCGATCCTTCTGCTGTGATCTCTGTTATTCAGTGTATCACTAAAACCCATCCCGCAACAGAGATCTTTCTCGCCGTAATCTACTGGCACTGCACCCGTGACAGATACAAGATCCTCCAACGAATTTGGAATCGTAAGCTCTCTGAACATCTTTGTGTAGTGGCAACCGTAATGAATGGCGACGGGAAGACCATCAAACCTATTTTTGATCTTCTTCTTTATTTTAGATCTCAATGCGTGTAGAACCTCAAAGACGTGCATTACATTAACGTCTCCCTTATATTTGAGATCCACTCTTTTTAAAATTTTATTCGACTCTTCTCCAATGCCGGAATCCAAGATCGACTTACACTCATTTAATACGCCGTAAGAGGTGACACAAGCGGTCGCTATGTTTTTATATCCGCTCTCTTCCGCGATCGCAAAATTTCTCGCATTGTTAACAAGCATGGTGCCAAACGGCATTAGATCGGCATAATATGCAAAACCAGTACAGGAAGATTGGCGTGGATCATCCAAATAGTCTATCTTTAGTTTATCGAAGATGTACCGCATAGATTCTGTGGCTCCTGGATATTGTGCATCCATGAAGCAGCTCTTGAATAGATAGATCTTATCCGTTTTAATCTCTTTTTTTGGGATTTCTAGATCATTTATCTTTTTGAATCTTTTATCTTCGCTCAGATCGGCAATTCGTTGTAGATCAACCATCGAATCGTGCGGGATCTCTCGAAGAGAGGAGAACCGTTTCACCGCGTTCCAAGCTCTCTCATAGCTCGGTCCCCAATCCAAGATCTTATCCGGCGGGAGAATATCAGGCGTTGCACAGAGACCTCTCTCATAAAATGTCTTATAAATGGGATGTTCTCGATATTCTCTCTCTGATTTTTCCTCTTTAAGTACCTTTACGATATCCGATGCGCTATTACCGAGTTTACATATATATTTACACGAATAACAATGAAAGCATTCCTCCAAGGGATAATCCATCAGGTCCATCTTGTTAATCAATCTGTACATCATCTCCCTGGGATTATATCTATCACTTATCGACGCGGCAGGACAAACGGCGGTGCATCCACCGCACTGCATACAATACGAAAAATCTATGCGTGGATCAGATAACAGATGTTTCATAACAATATTCATTTCTCTTCCTATAAAATACTTTTCCAAACATGCAATTTTTTATCTCATTGCAGCATTATTTAGCAATTTATTTATACTTATATATCAATAAATATACTTTGTGGTATTTATCAGCGAACGGCTTAAAAAATTAAAAATTTTGAGTAATAAAAGTTGGAAAGATTATACTATCCTTACGTATATCTCTTACCCGACCGCACGATTTATAATGTTTATGTTAAAAAAAAATAAATCAATAGTTTTAAATATTAGAAATAACAATAGTTAAAAGATGGTAATAATACTTGACATACAAAATAAAAGAATGTTTGATCTATGAAGAACTTCAAAGATTGGGCGAAGACATATTGGTAATCACGGGAATCCGTCCATCTGATGCGACGATCAAATGAGTAAGTAAAGTTTTTATACCGTAAGATCGTTATATTTTTTGGGAATAATTTCGTATGAATGATTGGGTGTGGTGGCATTGGAGATGAATATGCCGGTAAGAGAGATAATGAGTACTGAGGTGATAGGGATAGATCCCGACGATACCGCAGAAGTAGCGGCAAAAAGGATGAAGCACTATGATGTCGGCAATTTGGTTGTCATGAGGAATAAAAAGGCGATCGGTATTGTGACAGAAGAAGATCTTGTCCGTAAACTAGTTTCAAAGAATCTGCTTCCAGAAAAAGTTAAAATAGGGGATATAATGACATCTCCTTTGATTACGGTCTCGCCAAAGATGAGTTTGACATTAGCGATGAAAATAATGCTCAAAAATAACATCAGAAGACTTCCGATTATAGAAGACAAAAAATTGGTGGGGATAATAACAAATAAAGACCTCTTATCTGTTTCTCCCGAGCTCAACAGAATTCTAATAGACTTAATAGAGATAAACAGAGATTTGGAGATAAAAGTACCGGAGGAAAAATCAGAAAACCCCGTCTTCCAAGGTAAATGTGACAGATGTGGCGCGTTTTCTGAAAATTTAAGAGAAGTAGAGGGTATGCTACTCTGCGAAGGTTGCTATGAAGAGATGATGGCGTGAAGAGAGATAATAAGGGTACAAAAAACGTGAAATTTTTGGGCGGATTTGAAAGAGAAGGATATGGGGTGAAAGATTCGTTTGATTTTGAAGATAAGAAACCATCGCAGAAGGGAGAGATATTCTCGATAGCGACAAGAGATGTCCTAACGGTTCCTCCTACCATGAGCATCATTGGAACCGCGAGAACGATGGAAAAACACGGTTTTAGAAGGATTCCAATAACCGATGCGGGAACAGATAGAGTTATGGGTATAGTGACGACCGTGGATATTGTAAATTTGCTCGGCGGTGGTACCAAATATAATCTTGTAAAAAATAGATATCAAGGAAATCTTCTCGCGGCAGTCAACGGGGATGTAAGAGAGCTGATGGAGAAAGAAGTAGTATGTGTGGAAGAAAGTGAGACAATAAAAGATGCTGCCAAAATTATGATAAAGAAGGGTATTGGTGGCATTCCAATAATTGACAAAAAGTTGAGAATAAAGGGGATAATCACGGAGAGAGACTTTGTCAAACTTTTGATCAACGAAGCTGATTCTTTTGAGGACGTTTTAAATAAGAAAATTGAGGAATATATGTCCAGGGGGGCGGTGAGCGCCCACTCCACCGAGACATTGGGTGCCGCATTGAGAAAGATGCTTGAGAACGGTTTTAGAAGGCTACCCATCGTGAAAGATGATCTTTTGATTGGGCTGGTAACTGCAACGACTGTGATGCAATTTTTAGGAAGTGGAAAGGTCTTTGAAAAACTTGTCACTGGGGATGCCAGTGAGATATACGATTTAGAGATAAAAAATATTATGAAAACCGATATAAAGACGATAGGGCATGATGCTGATATGAGGGAAGCAGCCAAAAAGATAAATAAAAACGACATTGGAGGATTTCCGGTATTAAAAGACGGTATGCTGGTGGGCATCTTCACGGAAACAGATCTTTTAAGAGCGATTTTTGATGTTCTCAAATCTGCATAAGCCGATCATATGTTTTGATCTGGAAGGACCATTATCCCCCCAGGATAATGCTTATGAGGTCATGGCTGAGTTTTCGCGAGGAAGAGAGATATTCGAGAAGATAAGCAGATATGACGATCTGTTGACCTTAGATGGGAGGGTGGGTTATGAACCGGGGGATACGCTCTCTCTGATCGTACCCTTTTTATTGGCGTATGGCATAAAAACTTCTGACATTTCAAAGGTTTCAAAGAGAGCTACGATCATTTCAGGAGCAAAGGAATTGATCGAGAGGCTGGGAAGAGAGGGCTGGGAGATCTATATAATTTCAACGAGTTATGAGGGTCATGCCTACAACATAGGTAGGAAATTGGGCATACATAGAGAGAATATATTCTGTACGGAGCTAAATTTAGAAGAAAAAAGAAAAAAAACCGGTGATGATGTTACAAAATTGGTTTTAGATGTCGAAAAGAGGCTTCTTAAAACCGATGGTGATAAAGAACTGAAAGAGCTTTTGGATGAGCTCTTCTTTGAGAATCTTCCAAAATATTCGTACGATGTGCTCTCGGAAGTGAAGGTTATTGGAGGAGAACGAAAACTCGATGCTGTTTTAGAGATCTCAGACCGTTCAAAAGTCCCTTTGGATGAAATTCTGGTCGTTGGGGATAGTATAACGGATTATAAGATGCTTGAAGGCGTAAAAAGGGAGGAAGGAGTATCCGTCGTCTTCAATGGAAACGAGTACGCGGTTCCATACGCATCCATAGGGCTTGCCA
>CABGHH010000148.1 GCA_902158745.1 Candidatus Methanolliviera sp. GoM_asphalt | reverse complement strand
GGGCTACTGAGATAAAAATCGAGAGCACAAAGCATTTGTGTGTGTTCTAACGGAATCTGTTCCAGTTGTTCAAAGAAGGTGAGAAAAATGTCTTTAGCCCTCATTCGCAGTTCTTCATCGCCGGTTATTGATGCAAAGCGAAGCAGATTCTGTGCGGCAATCGAATTGCCAGAAGGAATTGCCCCGTCATAAGATTCTTTTATGGATACAAGGAGCTCTGTTTCGCCACAGCGATTGAAGAAGAATCCTCCATTCGCCTCATCCCAGAACATCTCCACCATACTACCATTCAGTTGGAATGCTTCATGTAGCCATTTAGGATCTAAACTGGCTTCATATAAGTCAAGCAATGCTGTGATAAGACAAGCATAGTCTTCCAGAGTTCCAGGAATTGAAGCTTCTAGGTTTCGGTACCGTCTAAATAATTGTCCGTCTTTCATGAGATTGTTGCAGATAAATTGAGTTGCTGAAGTTGCCGCTTCAAGAAAGCGGCTGTCACGCAATATTTGGTATCCGAAGGCGAATGCTGAGATCATTAAGCCATTCCATCCTGTTATAATCTTGTCATCGGTCGCTGGTCGTATCCTCTTGTTCCTTACCTCAAGAAGTTTCTGTTTGCTCTTACAGATAGTATCCTCCTCACTGAGATCTGGTTTGGCTACATGAAGTACGTTTTTCTTCCCTTCGAAGTTTCCTTGCGGTGTTACCCCGTAATAGTGGCAGAAGATTTCACCGTCTGCTTCGCCAAGAACCGATTTTATATCATTGGGAGACCATACATAGAAGCCACCTTCAATGCCTTCACTATCTGCGTCTACCGCAGAGTAGAATCCGCCATTGGGGTTGGTCATCTCTCGTAAGACCCAATCCAGCGTCTCCTTCGCAATTTGTGCAAAGAAAGGGTCACTTGTAGCTTGATATGCTTCAAGATAAACCTTGGATAAGAGTGCATTATCATAGAGCATCTTTTCGAAGTGCGGAATCAGCCAGAACCTATCAGTTGCGTAGCGATGAAAACCTCCACCCAGTTGGTCGAAGATTCCTCCTCGTGCCATCGTATAGAGGGTCTTCGCCACCATCTTTAATGCGAAATCTTTCTGTGTTCTATAATAATACCGGAGAAGGAAAGAGAGATAGCTGGGCAGTGGAAACTTCGGTTTTTTCACCGACCATGCCTTCGCCTCGACACCGAATCCGCCATAATTTGAATCGAAATGGAGGACGAGCTGCTCATAAGCATTATCAAGAATATCAACCGAGATCCTCTCAGCTTGAGCTTGAGGCTTATGTATGTATGAATTGCGCAAGAGCTGAGTGATCTGTTCCGAATTTTGCTCAATCTGCTCTTGTCTATCACGCCAAAAGTTTACAATAGTCCATAGTAGGACATTGAAGGCAGGTAAGCCATGTCTTGGTTCAGGTGGGAAATATGTTCCGCCGTAGAACGGCTTCAAGTCTGGCGTAAGGAAGATTGATAGGGGCCATCCACCAGTGCCTGCCATCATTTGAACAGCCTTCATGTAGATTTCGTCTAAGTCCGGGCGCTCCTCACGATCTACTTTTATGCAAATGAAATTAGCATTGAGAATCTCGGCTGTTTGTTCGTTTTCGAAAGATTCTCGTGCCATTACATGACACCAATGGCAAGTGGAATATCCAATACTCAGAAAGATAGGTTTGTTCTCTTCTTTGGCACGTATAAACGCTTCTTTTCCCCAAGGGTGCCAGTTGACTGGATTGTAGGCATGCTGGAGTAGATAGGGGCTTTTTTCTTTTATAAGAGCATTTGGAGTCTTTCTTTTCGTCTTATCGCTTCCGTGCATGATAGCCACCTTTCGTAAGGAATAGAAGGTTCTCTAATAACTTTAATTTAACCTTTGCCTATCCGCCACCTTCATTTTTCCGTTTACTTCAGGTCAATCATCCCGCGTTGAGGATAAGCGCGGGGAACTATGGAGGAAAACTCGGTAAGTACAAGATAAGTTTGAGCGAGTTATTGTGATGATCTTTAAGAAGTCACGCTCAAAGATCCCTTGGAGGGTGTGTAGGAGATCCGCCCCTTCTCTTCTCTTTTTTCTTCTTCTATGGGTCAATTCATTACAGACTAAGGGATCATTTTCCCGCTTATCTCCCTCTGATGTGAGATCTCCCCAAATTAATCATTTTATCAGACGATATTAAATCCCGATTTCCCCTCATCGTCTTCTTCTTTAAAATTTACAACTCTCTCTCACTTTCTCCCTTCTGGAGTTCTCATCCTTAACATCTCTAACTCTCTCTTATCTTTGTCCGTTAAGAGTTGCTGCATCTTCAATCCACAACTTCTCAATTCTGCCTTCGGTGCCCTGCCTAAATGCTCGATGAATTGGGTGGTCATCCCACAATCTTCGCAGATTTGATGCTCAGATACCCTCCCTAAATCGTCCGTGATGACGAAAGCTGGAAAAGTATTCATTGTTGGGTCATAGACGCTTATTAAACCTTTCTCACCAAAATCTTGAACTTCCAGCGTATCTGGGTCTCTCGTAATCACCAATGGTGAAAATAAACTATGGAGTTTTTTACTTGGGCAGACATCTGCCGCAAAATAGTTCGACTCGCCGAATCCGTAAACATCAACGATAAGTAGTTCAATTAAACCAAAATGTTCTTTGATCTTCTTTATAAAATCTTTTTTATTAACCGCTTCGCCACTCAACTTTTTCCAACCACCCGCAACAATCATAGTACAGAGATTTTTACCCGTCGGGTCTAAATCGAGCGTCTTTCCCGCCTCATCCATATAATTCATCATCTCATTTATCGTGTAGTGGAAACCTACAAGGAGCATCGCCTTATTTTCCTTATTCCTCTCTTTTATTTTCTTTAATATCTTTTCTGGATTAAATTCCATTTCTTTTAGATACACATCAAGAGGTATTCCGAACAATGACGCTACTGAACCGGCATAATTTGATAGCTGTGTCATCCAGCTCGAACTTTCTTTAACGGAAGGTATGAAGAGACCAAAGTACCAATTTTTCATTACATATCTATAGCATTCTTTTCGCGTTGTTCCGCTGGTCTTTATAACTATGGAATAAGTAACGTTGAGAATGTATCTTATCATCTCTATAATAGGTCTCCCCAACGAAGTTATATCTCTAGCAAGATAGCTCGGAAGTCCTGATGTTCCTGAAGTAGTAACGACGGTAAATATCTTATTCTCTGGAACGCTCAAAATTCCGCCCTGCTTAAACGTTTCTGCCGGAATCTGCGGTATCTTAGTTATATCATCGAAAGAGTGTATGTCATCCGGTCTAACTCCGCTATTTTTACAGTAGCCATGGTAAAACTCGCAGTCGTTATAATGGTGCTCGAACGCCTGCCTTATCGCCTTCGTCTGTAGATCCTTGAATTCTTCTGGAGGTAATAAATTGTGTTTCGGATGGATGACGAGTTGTCCTATGTAATCGTTCCTGTATCTCGTCCATAAATAACCCGTGTTGAACGCCATGCTGACCATCTGATCAACCGGCAAACTCGCTATAACGGGTCTCATACCCCTCATAATCCTTTCTCCTATTCCTATTTTATTTGTTTCATCTGTCGGGCTCATATCAGATCACCGAATCTATGATCTCTTTGTCTTCATTTCATATATAATTTCCTTCGCATTATCGGATAAATTATAACCATTTGTGCCTTTTATCCAATTAGACAAATCACAGCTCAATCATCCCGAATTCACCAAATTTTCCATTTGGAAATCCCTATACAGGATCTCTATAAATATAGAACAAGATAACAAGCGTTTTCTCTCTTTGTTATAACTCCAATATCGCATTTGTATCACATCATCGCCCGATCTCCATTAAGATCTCTCCCCTCTTGAAGATCCTCGCATTCTCATCCGTTTCCGAGAGGACGATCGCGGTTGCGCGTGTTCTTCGTTATCGATGTGGTGACGAAGATTCCGGGCGTTTGAGGATAAGCGCGGGGAACTATGGGGGAAAACTTGGTAAGTATAAGATAAATTTGAGTAAGCTCCTCTGATGACCTTTAAGAAGTCACGCTCAAAGATCCTTTCTTTTGTGGGGGTCCATCCTTCTTTTTTATTTTCCCTTCTTTGTCTTAACTTATTCACTTATCCTGAACAGATCATCACTTTGAGACTGATCAACCCGGAGACAATCGACGTCATATCGTCGTATATCTTGAGCCTATTTCTGAATACACTCCCCATAATCTTGAACTTTTTCATCCTTCCGATCGCGTGTTCTACGACCACTTTCGTTCTATTGAAC
>CABGHH010000147.1 GCA_902158745.1 Candidatus Methanolliviera sp. GoM_asphalt | reverse complement strand
TTCGGAAGTTTTAATCCCAAATATCCTATCTACTTCTACTTTAAGATAATGTGATGCGTGATAATCGCAATGTAGGTAAAATAAGCCTGTATCTTTTAAGACCCGATGGCATTCTCTTATCTTATCTTATCCTCCATCCATAAGATATAATTCTCGATTCCTCCCTTCCATCTATCCTCGAACGCCCTCAACTCGTATCCATCTCCCCAGATGACTTCATAATTTCTATTTGAAAAGAAAGGAGGATCGACATAGATCAGATCGACAGATTTCTCTGGAAAATGACTTAAAACGTCTTTACAGTTTCCACAGTATATCGAATTTGTTTTAAAATCCATACTTGGTATTTAGGGATAATATCATGATGCTCTACCTCTTATACCCCCTAATCTGCCAGATGTTTGGGTATCTCCCACTTCATGATAAAGTAGTTGAGTGTCAGCCTTCCGCTGCCTTTTGGAATCTTAAAGATGATTTTCCCTCCCCATTGCTCGTTGTAATATAAACCTCTAATATTGTAAGGATCGTAAACATACATACCATATGCAGAAAGAGGATCAAAAATATTTCCATAGTTATCAGATAGGGCAAAACCGCTCGGGAATACAGATGCTTTTATATGCCCTATATTTTTTACAGTTACATTAACAATAACAAATTCTCTTCCTTTTGGTGCCTCCGTTTTGCTCCCATCTTTATTTATATAGAATGATTGCCTCTTTACCGAGTTTAGAGTAACAGATACATGAGTTTCAGTGCGAGGACTATCCAGAACAAACGTTTTCCCTATATCGCCAGTCTGCACCCCTTTTTGAGCCAATGATCCCTGCGAAGCAGTCACAATCATCCCTAATATGATCAAAAATACAATAAACCCAGTTATCATTCGCATACTTCTTTCCATCCATCACTACATCTTTTAATCTTTTCTTTTGATCTCATCTCTAATCTGATTCTTAGAGTATTTAAATCTGATTATATTAAATGAAGACATTTTAAAGTATTTTATCTATTTCACCCAATTATATCCACAAATAACTTCGATGTCAAATGTCAACACCACATCTTTTGGCACAGCAGAAAAGTATCGCACTTCTATCGGGTGGCAAACCAAACCTTCTACCCCCTACACCTCGTGCGTCCATGACCCCTCCATGAGCGTCTAGAGATCGAAGACGACGGACAGTTCAAGGGTAATTTCTCCCCTCCCTTACGGTAGGGTTCGGATCTTCGGATATCTCCGAATGGTTCATGGTAAAGGGAAGAGCAATGTGGAGAAATTGTTGGAAGATGCTGGTATTTCCCAAGAATCCCAAGAACTTCAAAAATCCCAAAAATATGAGGAAGTAACATCCATTTTTTGCTCCTCCACCCACTCCTCGCAAGAATGTATCAGAGACCTTTATACCCGCACAACATATAGAGTCAGATGCAATGGAAGATGAAATGGAAGATGAAATGGAAGATGAAATGGACGGTGGAATTGAAAAAAGTTCTTTAATTTTGTTCTACTTTTGTTCTACTTTTGTTCTACTTTACATTTGACACACTCTTTAAATCAAATCATTTTCGTGCAATCGCTTATATTCTGGATCGTCCTCCCCTAGTTCAAACATCAAGGGAGAGCAATACCAGGCAATCTCATCACGGCAGAACGTTGTTTTAATCCGTTTCCCCTCCTTATAGTCATAATCCAATGACCGCATATTCATTGGAAGTTGAGAAATGTATTTAATTTCACCGATATATGACATCTTTTTACCACAGAGTGGACATACCCGATCCCAGAGCAGACGGCATGCCTGATCCGTGTTCTTTTCCTCATTGGCATCACTTTTCCCATTGCATTCAAAGCCATCATCTCCAAATATATCGCTTTCATCCGTATCACTCTTCAAGCCCCTCATCTCTTTCTCTTTTCTTTTTCTCATGCAGTCCTCCAATGCTTTTAATTTCCTAAATAGCCCATAAGACCTTCCACGATTAGAATAGGAGAGGAATAGATCATCTGGAATGTTGCAATCTGGATGTTGATTTGAGTATTTAGCAAAATCAATCAGATAATCACGGTTTTGGTAAAATAAGCCATGATAGAGGTTTCCTTTGGTTTTAGCCGTGATTTTTGTATAGCTATAACGAACATCAGCAAGATTAATTTTTCTTTCCTCACCACCGATTTTAACCGTTTTTCCAATATCAGAATCCTCTAAACTTAACGTAGGACAGTCCACACCGAGAGTTTTAGCAAGAGATAGAAGGTAAGATGTCCAAAGGCGTTTCACATCTTCCAAGTCGCCCTTTGAGAAATAATGAAGAATAGGCATAAGCGTAGGATCCCCGGGATCGCCAGATAGCACATAATTCAACATGCTATCGTGAATATGAACATGCGGCGATAGAGGATCGCTGGAGCTCCAAATATGGAGATTTGTTCTATGTCCAAGAGTGCCGTTTATAGCATAAGGTCGTTTATGGCGTCTTTTATTTTTTTTGGCGCATTTCTCAAATATTAGTTCATCAAGAGCGGATTTAAACTCTTTAAAGAGATCCCAGGCAAGAGATTCGCCTTGCTCACCAAGATTAAAGAGAGCACCCGTTAGTTCTTTTGGGATTGTAAGAGTAAAAGAGCAAAGGGCAGGGTTTTTAAGGTCGTATCCCTCGATTACATTCGTTAAACGAGAGTATAAACGACTTATAGAGGCATAGTTCTTTTGTTTGAGACTATAAGAATTATTCTTTGGTGCTTCGACCTTTGGATATGCCAAAACAACGTGTGTATCATCAATGCAATCGTCGCAACTATAAACGGACTGACCGACCACACTGCCTTTTAAAGATGAAAAGTAAGGATGTAGCGGTTGGAACAACTCCAATATATCCCGTTTACCATAGACGATAAGCGTTTCGTCCTTTGATAACTCAGGTAGGCTGGCATCCTCGATATTCTTTAAATTATTTAATTGAACGAGAGTTTCCTTTTCTAAATCAGATAGCTTTTCATCATTTCCATCGGTATCAGATTTTAAGTTAAGTGATTGAAATAAGATAAGAAAGACTGCTTGTTATGTATATCTAAGCCATCTTTTTTCACCTCATCAAATAATTCAGACATAGATCCTCTTGATTTGAACATTTCATCAAAGAATTCATCGGTAAACAGGTTATCACTATCCTTTAGAATGTGAAATGCCCTATTAAAATATTCGTTCGGTGATTGTTGCCAAAATCTGAGTAAGTGATAGTAAAAAGTATCTCTTTCTCCATAAGATTTCCACCATCTCTTCTCATATCTCGATAGAAGATTTAAAGAGAAATCTCCTTCTTTATGCGCCTCTATGGCAACCTCTCCAGCTAAAGTGCCGGCATCCATCACGTGTAGAACACCTTTGGAGATACATGAAAGATCTTGTTGATGTGCGGCATCGCCGACGAGCATCGCCCCATCTGCCACAAAAACTTTAAGTGGATTTACGGGGCATACCCCCCCTGCTCTCTCCAAGATATTAGAATTAGATTTCGTGAGAAAAGGATGATTTTTGATTAGATAGTCCAAAGCCTCGTTCAACTGTCCTTTTTTTGTTGGACGGCACGAGTGAAACATTTGGGCACTTATCGCCATCTTTCCATCTCCCTTTGGCATCATAGAAAATATCACGTCTTGGGCTTTCCTATATCCGAAGAACTGATCATACGTATGATAATCTACCTCATCCATATCTGCAACGTTATCGACCATGTAATTGAGAACGACGTATGTATTATCGACATCCAAGCCCGTTTCATAGATCTTAGCCCATCTCCCGACGTGCGACTCCACACCGTCCGCACCTATGACGATCTTCGATCTTATCTCGATCTCTTCTTCTGTATCCGTCTTTACCGCCTTAATTCCTTCTATCTTCCCATCTTCTCGTATCAACCCGGTCGCCCTCGTTCTATTCATAAATTCTGCACCATCTCTGAGGGCAAGCTTCAATACCTCTCCATCAAAGGTTTTTCTATTCAACGCGAAACCCAATTCGTATCCCTCATGTGGAGGTGCAAAGATCTCCGTTCCATCGGGCGCACCCTGACAAAGCCTATATATGGGGATACCGATCTCTTCGGTCATTCTTAGGTATTCAACGATTCTCGCACTTGTTACACAGCTTAAGCAAAAGGGCTTACTCGGATACTCTTCTTTCTCAACCAATACCGTATCCAAACCAAACTTAGCGCACGTCTTCGCCGCCATAGATCCCGCCAGGACCCACACCGACGACGACCACATCACATTTTATCTTCTTCATCTTTTGTCACCT
>CABGHH010000146.1 GCA_902158745.1 Candidatus Methanolliviera sp. GoM_asphalt | reverse complement strand
CCAAGCTCTTCTGTACGGCATGTGATATCTCATGTGCCCTTATAACCGAGATATTGGGATCGACATCGATATGCATATCCAATACCGCCTTACCTCCCATCTGTCTGCTCCTCACCCTATGAATACCTAAAACGCCGGGGACTTCCATTACCCTCTCTCTTATCTCTCTTAATAATTCATCTTCGAGTGATCTATCCATCAGCATATCGACGTTCTTTTTACCGACCTTGAAACCATAGTAACAGATCATCATCGCTATGATAAATCCTGCCACAGGATCTAAGAAACTCAGACCAAATTTAGCGGCAAGAATACCAAAAAATGCTACAACAGAGGATAAAGCGTCGCTCCTGTGATCATAAGCCGTCGCCTCTATCGCCGGGCTCCTCAATTCTCTCCCAACACTAAAAGAGTATCTTGCCATACATTCCTTCACAACAATCGAGATCAAAACTGCCAACAATGCGATACTTTTTGGTTCTATTCCTCTTGAAATGTTTAAAATGGCATTGTAAGCCAAGAAAACACTCATCCCGACCAATGATAATGCAACGCCCAAGCCGACCAATGGTTCGGCTTTATAGTGTCCATAAGGGTGTGATGCGTCTGCAGGTTTCAAAGAGGTTTTGTATCCCAACAACACGACGACGGTGGCTAAAAAATCCGATAAAGAATGAAATGCATCATTTGTCAATGCGATGCTACCAGAAAATATTCCAATAGCAAATTTAATGACGAATAATGCGATATTTCCAAATATCCCCATATAAAGGGCGATCATTCCCTTTTCCATAGCCACCAATTAGAGAGGGTGTATTATTGTTATATATGGCTTTTTATCGTAAACTTTTCATTCCTTCTTCGTGTAAGCGGCCGCACAGTGTTCACAGCAAAAGACCAATTCTTTTCCATCCATCTCCTTTTTAACGGGTCTTTCAACGACCAACCGCCCGCATGATGCGCACCTCATCTCTTCACCTCCCCTTTTTGCTAACATCTTCCTTACTTGCGTATATATGATCAACCCAAACAATATTATCGCAGATATCGTCTTTATCATATCACAGCCACCCCACCAGATGGAAAGAATAAGCAATCAAAACAGATGTACATCGGTGTTGCCAGCAGAACCATGATGGTCAAGAATGCACTCCCACCAAGATACCCTCCAACAATCTCTGAAGGGATCATCGCGGCGATTATGCCTGCCCCAATTAGACCTATGAGGATGCACAAGCCGATGTTATCTATCATATCGATGAATCCGTATCTGAATACGGTTTTCATCTTATCCCTTAAAGGAGGAGATGTCAAATTTTGATCTGTGGGGCTACATACAGGAGTGTAGGGAGTACGCCCCTTCAAAACTACTCCAGCCAGCAGCCCAGTTATCACCGCCACACAGAAAGAAGTAGCGATCTCTGCAATGGCGAACCTCCATCCAAGCATCCCGAAGACCAAAAAGATAGAAGTGATCGATGTCGCCGGTGTTGCAATCAGAAAAGCGAGTGTTGATGGCTTGGACGCACCTTGATCATATAAACTCAGACCGGTTGGAATGACGCCACACGAATATAGGGGCAGCGGGATCCCGACCAACGTTGCTGTGAGGATAGATCTGCTCCTGTTTCCTCCAAGATATTTAAATAATATCTCCGACGGGATGAATGCCTTCAAGATCCCCGCAAATAAGAAGCCAAAGAGCAGCCAAGGAGATGCCTCCTCTGCATATAGTCAAGAACTTAAAGAGTTATACTTATCCAATTCATTTCATCGCATAAGGATGCCGTTTTTTCCTATCAGCGTGTTCTATTCAAAGATCATAGTATAATATGTTGGGTTTTTAATTATAATACCATACATTCTCAACTACCTGAAAGAGTATCTTCGTCATCGTTTAGTGGATTCATCGACCCATCTCAAATACCTATCATATCCATCAATTATAGGAAGCGCTATGATCTCAGGAACTTCGTAGCTGTGCAGTTCCTTCAACCTATCTATAACCTCGGTTAGAATATCTTTTTTCGTTTTAATTATCAGTAAATCCCTCTTTCTCCTTATAGAACTCCTCTTCCCATCTAAAATATGACTTTACTGGAGAAATATTCACACACGCGGCCAGTTTTTCTTCTATCAAAAGCCGTGCTATCTTCTCCGATTCTTCAATTTTTGATGTGCACAAGACCACAACAAATTCATTCTTAATTCTTATCTCTATTTATTACAGTCCTACCGAAGGTGGACGCAGGTTGAAAGGGTGCCTAACCCTTCTTGATCATCCTTTCACCACTCCGAGGGGCTTAAGTCTTGCCACCTTCTTGGATATACCAACTCTATCAACGACTTCGACGATGTCGTCACTCGATTTATAGACCTGCGGCGCCTCTTCTGCAAGGGCAGAGTCTTTTGCCACCTTCACGGTTATTCCCATCTTCTTCAGCTCCTCTCTAACCTTCCTTCCGGTGTACGTCCTCTTAGCTCTACCCCTGGCAATCACCCTTCCGGCGCCATGACAGGTGGTGCCAAACGTCTCCTTCATCGCTATCTCAGTTCCCCTAAGGACATAAGAATACGTGCCCATGCTTCCGGGGATAAAGACAGGCTGTCCAACTCCCCTATATCCATCGGAATATCTTTGCTCCCGGGTGGAAATGCCCTCGTAGCCCCTTTTCGGTGAACGTAAAGTTTTTTCCTCTTTCCCTCGACCTCGTGCTCTTCGACCTTTGCTATGTTGTGTGCCACGTCATAGACGAGCTTTAAATCCTCTTCTTCAACTTTTAAGATATTTTTAAACGCCACTCTAATCCAATGTGTTATTATCTGCCTATTTGCCCATGCGTAGTTCGCTGCCGCACACATAGCCCCATAATAATCTTCCGCCTCTTCTGTCCCGACAGGGGCGCAAGCTAGCTGTCTGTCCGGTACATTTATCCCATACTTCTTCGAGGACCCCTCCAATATCTGCAAGCTATCCGTACATATCTGGTGACCGGCACCCCTCGAACCCGTGTGGATCAGCACGCTCACCTCATTCTTATCTAAGCCAAATATCTCTGCTGATCTTGGATCGAAGACTTCTTCGACGTATCCTATCTCTAAGAAATGATTGCCGCTCCCAAGAGTTCCCAATTGTGGCATTCCCCTTTTATATGCTTTTTTACTGACTTTCTTCGGCTCTGCGTCTTTCATGAGCCCGTTCTCCTCGCAATGATCTAAATCTTCTTTGAACCCATACCCGTTCTCCACTGCCCACCTCGCACCTCCTTGAAAGACTTTTTTAACCTCTCCTTCATTTAGTCTCAGCTTTCCCTTAGAACCCACACCCGAGGGAACCTCTCTGAAGATCTCATCTAAAAGTGCACCAAGTTTCGGTCTTATCTCCTCCACAGGGATATGCGTGCTCAATAATCTTACTCCACAGTTGATATCAAAGCCCACACCCCCCGGAGAGATGACACCTTCTTCGGCGTCTATTCCGGCAACACCACCAATTGGAAATCCATACCCCACATGTGCCTCCGGCATCGCAATCGAATATCTTTGAATGCCTGGAAGAGTTGATACGTTTGCCGTCTGTTTTATCGCATCTTTCTCGAGGTTATTGAAGAGTTTTTGAGAGGCATAGATCCTTCCAGGAACCCTCATCCCTTCCATATAATTCAAAGGAATCTCCCAAACGTCATCTTCGATCTCTTTAATCTCCATTTTATCACCTCATACATCAAGCACGACCTGACAGATATAACCATCACCCGAATCTGATCTCACGAATATATCGTGGAGCGTTACGGCTTTTATTCCGGTATTGAAGATATGTTTCTCTTTGATCTCTTCCCCGCGAGCATTGCCCCTCAGAGAGTATCCCTCATCTTTATCTCTTACATTTACATCGAACTCGGAGAAGAGCATTCTCTTGGCATCAAATATATAAAAGAGCTCAGAGAGCCAGTTGTAGAGGAGAAACTCCAGATCTCCTCCCTCGACCACTATCTCCTCCTCCAACTCAATATCTATATCATTCAGATCGATCATTGAGTTGAAGAGTGCCTTCGCCGCATTTGAGAATACCTCTTCCAACGTCCTTCCATAAGATCTAAATTTTATATCTGCCGTGTGCTCCAGATATTCGAATGGTTTCATCTACTATTGATAAATATGCCCTCTGTCTAATTTAATCTTTCTCATTTTCTCCGCCCTCTTACACATAAAATGATAATTTTCAATTATGAACAAAAAAAGTTGTATATATCAACCTCATTTCCAATCAGTAGTGTTTCCATTATTTAGTTCTATCGGTTGACTTCTCTTTTTAACACAACTCTCTTT
>CABGHH010000145.1 GCA_902158745.1 Candidatus Methanolliviera sp. GoM_asphalt | reverse complement strand
CAGAGGAAGATCGGATGCAGCGGCAAATAGGGGCATCATCTCTATGTTCTGCGTGTGAAACATGTAAGATTCTTCGTTTCTTGAAGATATCGAGATGAGGCATTTTATATTATTTCCTTCTTCCATCTCTTTTAGAATAGCATAAGCCGAATCCTTACCCCCAGACAAAAAAGCCGCCAGATCCATCAATTTAGGAGGTTATCTTCTCCCTTAAAAGATTTTCTTCATGCATCATCCGATATATTTAAATCAAAATAGAAAACCAACGGATCTATACATAAACGGAAGTCAAGATCATGAGCACTTATAAGATACCTGTCGTTCCAGGTGACGGCGTTGGTCCTGAGCTGATAGATGAAGGTAAAAAGGTTTTAGACGCGGTTTCTGAAGTTTTTGGATTTGAGCTAAACTGGATAGATTATCCCTTTGGAGCAGAACGATATCTGAAGACGGGGGAGCTTCTCTCAGAAGAAGAGTTAAAGGAATTATCAAAGTATAAGGCGATCTACTTTGGGGCGATTGGAGATCCGAGGGTGGAGCCCGGGGTTTTGGAGAAGGGAATCCTTCTGAAGATTAGATTTTATTTCGACCAATACATAAACTTGAGACCGATAAAACTTCTTAAAGGGGTAGAAACTCCTCTAAAAAACAAGGGGCCGGAAGATATAGACTTTTTGGTTGTTAGAGAGAACACGGAAGATTTTTATGTCGGAATAGGTGGAACGGCTAAGAAGGGCAGGACTAAAAAGGAGTTGGAAGTTAAGCGAGAACTCTATGACATTAAATTCGGGCTGGATATAGAGAGCAATTCTGAGGAGGTCGCGTATCAGATAGGCGTAATAAGCAAGGAGGGCACAGAGAGGGCTATAAGATACGCCTTTGATCTTGCAATGGAGAGAAAAAAAGAAGTCTTTAGTGTAGATAAGGCAAACGTCCTCTCCGAGATCTATGGATTTTGGAGAACCATCTTTAGTAGAATATCGAAGGATTATCCTTTAGTTAAAACAAGTTTCAATTACGTCGACGCGGTGACGATGTGGTTCGTCAAGAACCCAGAATGGTTCGACGTCGTTGTGACCCCGAACATGTTCGGCGATATAATAACGGATCTGGGAGCAATGATACAGGGAGGTCTCGGCCTGGCTCCTGGGGGGAATTTAAATCCTTCAGGCACCAGTATGTTTGAGCCGATACATGGATCTGCCCCGAAATATAAGGGGATGAATAAAGCCAATCCAATGGCTACGATATGGGCAGGTTCAATGCTTCTTGAAAGTTTAGGAGAGAAAGAGGCGGCAAAGGTAGTTTTAGATGCCATAGAGAAGAATTTATCCGAGAGAAGAGCTTTGACTTATGACCTCGGTGGAAAGGCAAAGACGAGCGATGTTGGAGATGCCATCGCGGAGATAATAAAAGGGCTCGATTGAGCGAAAAATAAGGATGTGATAAATAATGAAAACTTTGGTTTTATACTGGAGCTATACCGGCAATACCGAAGCCATAGCAAAGACTATATACAATACTGTCAAAGAAGAAGGTTACCCCTGCGACCTATTTAAGATTGGGAGCGAATCTGATGTCGATTGGTTTGATTATAACCTCATATCTGTTGGTTCACCTGTCTATGAATGGTTGCCACCAAAAAATGTAATGAAGTACCTACAAGATAGATACCATTACTATAGGGACGAGAAAGGATCTGTTAAACCATGTTCGCCAAAATTAAAAGGGAAATTTGCTGTAGTTTTCTGCACTTATGGTGGTCCTCACACAGGCATTCATGAAGCGATTCCAGCAATAAAGTATATCGAGCAATCCTTTGAACACTTAGGTTTTTCCATTTTGGAACCTATTGCTGTAGTTGGAGGTTTTAAAGTAGAGAAGTTGGACGGGCGATTAGGGTGGACAAAGGAGCTTTGGGAGAAGATGAATAAACTAGGAAAGGAAGGAGACATCACGGGAAGACCGAACGAGAATGACTTGAACGATGTTAAGAATAAGACGATCGGGATTATAAACACAATAAAGGGTTTGATGTAATTGATTCATTTTCACATGGAGTATTCAAAAGGAGGTAAAAATTTAATAGATAGATAGCACATTTCTCATCGGATGAATAAAAGTATAGAAGAGATCAATGAAAAGATAAGGACGGGAACCGTCAGGGTAGTTACCGCAGAAGAGATGCCAAATATCGTGAAGGACGTCGGCACGAAAGAGGCGGTAAAGGAGGTGGATGTTGTTACGACGGGAACCTTCGGTGTTATGTGTTCTTCTGGAGCTTTTTTGAATTTCGGCCATTCTGATCCGCCAATAAAGATGAGAAAGGTTTTTTTGAATGGTGTCGAGGCATATACGGGTATAGCGGCGGTAGATGCCTATATAGGTGCAGCCCAGACATCCAAGAGCAGAGGAATGGAATATGGCGGGGGGTATGTTATCGAGGATATGATCTCCAGAAGAGAGATAGAGGTGAAGGCGGAGTCTTATGGAACCGATTGTTATCCTCTAAGGAATCTCGAGACCAGTATAACCATCGATGATCTAAATCAGGCCGTGATGCTCAACCCAAGAAACGGCTATCAAAGGCATGATGCGGCGACAAACTCTAAGAAAGATGCTATTTATACCTATATGGGTCCTTTATTTCCTCATTTTGGAAATGTCTCTTATTCTGGATCCGGTCTCTTATCCCCCCTATCGAATGATCCAACTTACAAGACGACAGGCATGGGAACGAGGATATTTCTTGGGGGAGCAAAAGGATACATAATTGGGGAGGGGACACAGCACGATCCGGATAATGGACATGGGACGCTCATGGTAAAGGGAAATCTTAAGGAGATGGATCCAGATTTTATAAGAGGGGCAACTATATATCGATACGGTGTATCCATATACATCGGTCTGGGAGTCCCAATTCCTATATTGAACGAAGATATTGCCAAGAGCACATCTATCGAGGACAAAGAGATCGTTACAAATCTGGTGGACTATGGGGTCCAGCGAAGGGAGAAGCCAGTATTAAGAAAGGTTACTTATGAAGAGCTGAAGTCGGGCTGCATAGAATTTAACGGAAAAGAGATAAAGACGTTTCCGATGTCCAGTTATCACAAGGCGAGAGAGGTGGCAGAAAAATTAAAAGAATGGATAGAGAAGGGGGATTTTGAGCTTTCGATGCCTGTAGAAAGACTTCCTGTAAAAGGAAGAATGAAGAATATGAGACAGACCAAGATAAAACCGCCAGTTAAGCATCTTATGGCCAAAGAAGTCATCTCGGCCAATCAAGAGATCTCGATAGAGGAGGCAGCGAAGGTTTTAATCGAGAACGAGATAGATCATCTCCCGATCGTATTAACGGATAATAAAGTGGTAGGAATCATAACCTCTTGGGATATCTCAAAGTCTGTTGCCAGAGGTAAATTTAAGAGAGTGAGCGAGATAATGACGAAAAAAGTTGTCAGTGTGGAGCCAGAAGACCTCGCGGACGTTGCGGCAAGAAAACTAGAGAAATATAACATATCTGCCATGCCCGTCATCAATAAAGATGGAGAGATAGTTGGCGTTATATCGAGCGGTGATCTGAGCAAGCTTATTGGGAAGTGGTAAAATGAAGATGAAACTTGAATTTCCTGCAAAAATCATAAGGAAACCGATTGTATCGGAGATATGCTTGAATACAGGGGTTTTAATCAACTTGGAAAGGGTGAATATCGAAGCAACATGGGCGACGATGATCGTGGATGTCGAAGAAAAAATAGAAGAGGTAACAAGGGCTTTTGAAGAAAAAGGGGTGGAGGTAGAGATTTTAGAAGAGCCTATAAGGAGGGATGATGGACGATGCGTTCATTGTGGTATATGTTCGTCGATCTGCGCAATGGGCGTCTTTTCATTTGGAGAGGATTATAAAGTCGAGATGGATCCTTCCAGGTGCATCGTGTGTAAAAACTGCATCGAACTTTGCCCGACGGGTGCTCTTGAAATCTATTGATGAGATGAATATTAGGTAGTATCTGTAAAGATTGCTGAAAAATTTATCTACTATAGTATCACACCTCTTTTTGGGATGAGGATGAATTATTAAAAACCGTATGCGAATGATTCTGAAGTTTGAAAGAGATTTTATGAGTTTCGCTGATGATGGATAGAGAAGTTCTTGACATTGGGATTGTGTTTGCGACGATGAAATTATTTTTGTTGAGGACTATAAAATGAGGGTAAAAGCAATCGTATTCGACAGTGCTGGGACACTTGTGAATGTGTTTAGGGTGATAAAGGATCTCGACACGAAAGAATACATCTATGATAAGTCATCAACCTCCCTGGTGAGTGAGAAGAATAGTCGCGTCCTGGTTGCGATCAATGAGGACTTGAAGAC
>CABGHH010000144.1 GCA_902158745.1 Candidatus Methanolliviera sp. GoM_asphalt | reverse complement strand
ATCATCTGTCCAATTCTTTTGCCAATAGTCTATTTCTTGCCATCCTTGTGGTAGTATATGATCAACATGAAGTTTTCTATCAAGCTCTATCTTAACAATTTTTGAGTCATCAGTTTGGTCATATTCTATCAGAAGTAATAAGGGCTTCAACCATGAACTTCCATATACATCGTTTTCAATACTTTCCTTCATTCTTCTGAGTACAGCGTCTTCTTGCATTTTTCTGTTTATCTCATCTTTAATTTTCTGTAAAGTTTTCTTATCCTTAACCCATCCTATCAGATTAAAAGATAATTGCTTAATCTTAGATGTTGTATATCCTGCAATCCAATAGGAATAATAAACTTTCCTAAGCTCCTTACATAATTCATTAAAATCACCGAATTCTACCTTCTGGGCTGCAGTAAGAATGGCTTTCCAAAAAACTTGATTTGGTAGGTAGTAGAAGGAATAAATTAGTTTAGATTGTGTATTTCCTATTTCGTTAAAAAACTCTACAAATCTTCTGAAATCATAAATAATACTATTTGGGTCTTGTCCTTTAAGCTGATCTTTTAATTCTTCGTATAACGCTCGTTTAGGGTTTCGCGATAGCAAATAATATTCGTAATAAGTAAATAAGTCAGTAATAGACTCACCAATTTGTTTGGAAAGAGTCTCTACCTCACCCCATGTAGAAATGAACTGTTGTTTTTTTGTTTCCTCTTTTAATCCGCCATACAAATAACTCTTGATTAAATCTGCATGGCTTAAATCCAACCCTCTAATATTCAAAACTTGGAAGAGTTTAATTGCATATTCTTGTCTAGAGCAAGTAATAGTTATCATTACAACATTGTTTAAGAGATAATCCGTGAATTTTTTAATCGCGTCTATCCCGCGGTTCCCGTTTAGTTCTTCTATCTTCTCTTTGAAAATTAAAGCAGCATTTTTAAATTTATTCTCTTCTCTTTGTTTCTTTGTGAGCTTGGTTTGAGGAAAGCCTACTCGATTTAGTATTTCTTGCTCAAATTGGTTTTGATAGTACAATTGAGTTATTAATCTTAATCTGTACTTTTCATCTATAAGACTCTTAATTGCGTTTAAAACTCTTTTATCATCTTTTAAATATAAATCTCTCAGAACACAAAATAAGATCGTCAAAGTAGTAAGTCTTTGTTGGCCATCAACAACTTCAAAATGGCCCTTTGTTGTCCGTATTAATATCATAGGTCCCAAAAAGTAGCTCTCATCGCTTGATTCCATAGCAGAGCAGATGTCATCCCATAATTGCTCTATTTGTTCGTCTTCCCAACTATAGGGCCTCTGATAATCGGGTATCTGATAATAGCTGTCAGCATCGCCAAATATCTTCATTATGTTTTTAGCCTCGGGCTTAAAAATTCCACTCATATCTTCATTCATATTTTTATCCTCCTTTCCCATTTATCCAAAGGTGCGGTATTGCGTATAACTTCGATATATCCGACATTAATGTCGTATATCCTTCCATTTTGGCATCATACCCGAACTTTGCATACATTCCCTTTCTACATTCTCATCCGTATGCAACACAATGCTCATCGCTCTATAATCGTCTCATCGATACTAACGCCGAAGTGTCTGCCCCCCTTACCAACATAAGCAAGAACTTCATCCCCCTCTTTGATCTCTGCCATAGATATCGGCTTTCCATCGGCTCCCACTAGGTTAACCGTTTCTGCGTTCTGCAAGATTACCTGGATCTTCTCTTCGTTTATCTTTGCCTCGATTAAGATTAGAGGTCTCTTCTCTATCTTTGCCCTTCCAACCGCCGATCTTCTCATCTCCCCTTTGCTGTTCACGATCAGAACATCACTCCCCCCACAAAGCTCCGAGAGATAGTTCGTCTTTTCTTCGCCTAATATGTACGAATGAACTGCGCCAGCGTTCACCCTGAATGGTCTTGAAGCTGCATACTCCGACTCCTTGGATTCGGCTTGAACTAGAAAGAACCCGCTTGAGAAAGATCCAACAAGCATTCCTTCACCCTCTCGCATCATCGTGCATGTATCGATACAGACCCTGTCTCCCAAACTGACGTTCTCCACCAGAGATACCTTAACAGGTTTTAATTCCAACGTGCCAGAAGACGCCCTCATATCGATAACATCTTTTATCTCATCCCTGCCAGTCATATGTAACAGAACACCGTCAACCCCCCTCTCCATCGTCTCAAATGCCACTTTTGCATCATCCACACCATCTACACCCATTATTATCTTCGTATTGGACCCCTGCAATCCGGCGATGATATTCTCTGCGGGAACTATCTTCCAGTCTTCACCGATCACGATCAGATAATCACAGAATTTTCCGATCTCTATGGAAAATTTCTCATGCTCTTTACTCTTCAAGAGAACATAATATGAGACCCCCTTTCCTCTCTCTTTTGCCTCTCTAACCGATTTTAGATCGACGGATTCGTTCAGTCCTTTCGGGAGAGGTATCGTTCCATCTCCCTCTCCTCCTCTTCCTATTATGGTTATATCTCCTGAAGTATCGTTATATGTTGCCCGCTTAATATCTCCGAGCTTGGAAGATAGAGCCAAATCCTCCTTTTCTATCGCAATAACGTCCGCGCCGAGCTCCAATCCATCGATGATCAGCTCCTTCTTTGCCTCCTCGTCGAGTCTGCCATCTATCTCGATCCAAATCTCTTTCATAATCTCTCCGATGCTTCTTTTACGCTCAGATTCCTGTGAACTATATCTCGTATCGCCATCGTCATCGCGATGGGATTCTCGTGTTGAAATATATTTCTCCCTATAGAAACCCCCACCGCCCCGGCATCCAAAGCCCCCTTGACCATCTTGAGGAGCTTCTCATCCGAATCTATCTTTGGTCCTCCCGCAATTACTACGGGAACGGGACATCCTTCAACCACCTTAGAAAATGAATCGGAGTCCCCCGTGTAATTCGTCTTCACAATGTCCGCACCGAGTTCCGCTCCAACCCGCGCGACGTGTGCTACGATCTTTGGATCAAACTGGTCTTTAACCTTATTCCCCCTCGGGTACATCATCGCCAAGAGCGGCATGCCCCACGCTTCACAATTTTTACTCACGTTCCCAAGTATCTTAAGCTGATTCGCCTCCGTTTTGGAACCTATATTTATGTGGACGCTCACCACATCGGCGCCTAACTTCATTGCCTCTTCAACATCGCAGACGAGCACTTTATCGTTTGGATCGATACCCAACGAAGTCGAAGCACTCATATGGACGATCAACCCAACATCCCTTCCATGTCCCCTGTGACCTGCCCTGATCATTCCTTTATGCATCAAAACAGCGTTTGCTCCCCCTTCGGCGACCTTGTCTATCGTCTCTGAGAGATCTTTCAAACCTTTAACTGGCCCGATGGAAATTCCATGATCTAAAGGCACGATTATCGTTCTGCCCGTCTTTCTATCTCTTATTCTCTCAATTCTTATCGTTTTACCAACTTTGAACATATTCCTCACCGTGCTATTTTGTCACATAGTAGCATAGTGTTACTATATAAAAGTTTCTGATTATGCGGGTTTGAACTGAAAAACCGCTATGTGGATTTCCTTCTGGATGCACCTCGGCCATTATTCTTAATCTTGGTCTCACTGAGGCTTTCTCGATGATCTGCGAGCTCGCTATTATGTTTTGATCTGTGATACAAGAGATCGTCTCCTCCGCCTCTTTTAGTCTTTCGGGAGGAAGTTCCATCTTTCTCTTCACCAGTTGTGCTCGCAAAACATTTAAAAACATCTGATTGATAAGATGCTCTTTTGGAATAGTTTCAAAGAAAGATCCATCGACAATAGAGATTTTCACCTTGTCGGGATTATCTTTATGTGTTCTCACAAAATAATCTCAATGAAAAATTCTACGACCTCGATGGATTCATACATGGTCAGAAGAGCCTCTTTTGTTTCCTCTTTGCGAAGGGAAGGGATTTATCAACTGGCCAGATCTCTCCGATCTTCGGCGTAAATCTATAATAATCATAAAATTTAGAAACGTCATCCGTTTTTCCAATACATTCTAAACGTTTCTTGATCAATTTGACGTATTTCGGGTCTATCTCGATGCCAACGGAATTTCTTTTCAATTGCTCGGCGACGACCAACGTGGTCCCCGTCCCGGCGAACGGATCCAAAATCGTATCTCCGGGTGAAGTCGAGGAGAGAATTATCCTCAAGAGTAACGCCACGGGAGACTGCTGCTTATGGATCCTATCTCCTTTCTCATCTCTTATCGCCTCGTCTCCCGCGAAGTATCCGGATGTCAAGTTAGATAAACGCCGTTCGATCTCTCATATTTGTATTTCGGGGGAAGTGGTGGATCTGTCCGTAATTTATTAAATACTCTCGGTTTCCTGCCCTTTGTAGCA
>CABGHH010000143.1 GCA_902158745.1 Candidatus Methanolliviera sp. GoM_asphalt | reverse complement strand
GCTCCCGCATCGCCGGGAACGTTGTGGGCCGGCTTATTCATGCGCCTTACGAGCTTCTTGAATTCTTTCGCATTGTCGGCAAGCTCCTCTACTGCCTCCTGAATCTCCGCTGCTCCATCCTCAAGAAGTCCTTGAAGCTCGTCTATATGTTCTTCAATCTCTTCTAACGTGCTTTCTAATTCGTACATTGCATCCTGCGTTGCCTCTGCATAGACTTTATGCGTTTCCGGGACAGTGGAGAGAATGTCATGTACCAAATCGTGGTTAGCTCCCAGAGCTTCTGTATAGTCTCCCAGATGCTCTTTGATTTTATCTATCGCCTCACCCATTTCCGCTTTGTTTGCCGCAGGGTCCTTGGCAAGGTCTTCAAGTTCCTCGACAAGCTCTTGGATGTCCTCTGCAATGTACAGCAGTTCATGTGAAGCCACATGGACTTCCTCAGCATCGGCTCTCAGGTCTTCATCCAGTGTTTCATTATCTGCAATCTGCTCCGTATTGTCGTGTAGGGCCACGGTGCCATTTATCAGCTCATGAACATGCTCGTCAATTTCCTCTATCACCGCTTGAATCTCCGCTGCGAGTAATTCTTCCTTTGCAGATTCTTCACTTGCAATTCCCGTTGACAGTGCAAGGACGCCCAATACTAAAACACTTGTTAGCACTACAATAGCGCTTAATCTTCTTTTTGTTTCATTCATTTTTTTTCTTTTTCACCTCATAAAACCGTTCTATTCTGCGAAGCGTTTTTCGTAAACGCTTTGGTAAATGACTTAAAAGAAAGCTTGACCAAAGAAACAGTGATTTTTAGCTCCGCTGGTTTCTTTTAGTACAGGTTTTCTTTTCTAAAGAAAAAGTGTGTTGTTAGGGACATATAAATTACGCCCTAAAAATACTCGGTTTTGGATAACAAGCCGAACAAGGTTAGGATTTTTGGAAAAAACCTCGTTTGTAGCTCTCATATGTGCCTTACATATGTATTAAATAAAGAGCTAGTACCGCGATTTTTGGGATAAGTGTGTAATATTTATTTCTTGTTCAGGAAAAACAAAAAGCAAGGAACAGATGCAATGCCTTACATCTGCTCCTCCACTCTACGCATTTTATCTATTTTTCGTTTGCACATCGGCAGGGTCTCTTCCTCGCCAAATTTACGGTGCTGCAACCTCAATGACACGGTTCTCGCCAAAGACACTGATCAGGGTATTGCCGTTTTCCAGCCGCTCCACCCCTGCAGGAGTTTTCATTGCACCATACGCCCAGACGATTTCTTTATCGGGAGTCACCTCGATGATGCACCCCTCACATTGAGCGCAAATTAGCGTGTTGCCGTTTGCAACTCGGTGGACAACATACACGCATGTTAATCCTTCACTGTATTCCCAGGCTATTTCTTTATCTGGTGTTATCTCTCTGACATAAACCGCCTCACCATCCATGAGGCCGGCGTTGTCCGCAATTAGCGTATTTCCATTTGCCAATCTTCCGCCAAGAGAGGGACAAACAAACTCCATAGCAGGTCCGTCGTACTCCCAGATGATTTCCTTATCCGGAGTGACCTCTATGATGCGGGCACGAGAAGCAGGGTCTTGCATATTCCCCTGGTCAGCGATTAGGACATTGCCATTGTCAAGTGCACGAACGCCATATATGGAGGTTAGCTCTTGACCGTCACCCAGGTACTCCCACACAATTTCCTTATCTGGTGTGACCTCGATCACGCGCTTATTGCCTTTATCGCAGATCAGGGTATTGCCATTTGCCAGCCTTTGACTGTCAGTAGGATAAACTACCCCGGTGTACTCCCAGACTATTTCTTTATCCTGGGTGACTTCGATAACGCGATCAGCAAAGGCTTCTGCGATAAGGGTATTACCGTTTGCAAGGCGATGCGAATTCATAGCACCCATACAAGGGTATTCCCAGACTATTGGATCTTGTACCTTTGCTGCAAGCTCACTCACGTGCTCACGGATGGCATCTTGAACATCTCCCATTTCATAGAGGAGGTCCTCACACTTCTGTGCATTGGCATCATCCGGGTCTGCGGACAGAGCCTGGTCGATGAGATCGCTCATTCCATCTATCGCTGTTCCAAGGTCTCCCAACTGCACCCAGAGTTTCTCTACCACCAGTTCGCGCATATCTGCCTTGTTCTTGTCCTGATCTTCTGCCAATTCATCAAGCTCCTTAACACTGTCATGGATGGCGACTGCGAAACCTTCAACGCGGTGGAACTGCGTGTGTATGCCAGCTCCCGCATCGCCGGGAACGTTGTGGGCCGGCTTATTCATGCGCCTTACGAGCTTCTTGAATTCTTTCGCATTGTCGGCAAGCTCCTCTACTGCCTCCTGAATCTCCGCTGCTCCATCCTCAAGAATTCCTTGAAGCTCGTCTATATCCTCTTCAATCTCTTCTACCGTGCTTTCTAATTCGTACATTGCATCCTGCGTTGCCTCTGCATATGCTTTATGCGTTTCCGGGACAGTGGAGAAAATGTCGTGTACCAAATCGTGGTTAGCTCCCAGAGCTTCTGTATAGTCTCCCAGATACACCTTGATCTCCTCTATCGCCTCACCCATTTCCGCTTTGTTTGCCGCAGGGTCCTTGGCAGGGTCTTCAAGTCCCTCTACAAGCTCTTGGATGTCCTCTGCAGTGTATAGCAGTTCGTGCGAAGCCACATGAACTTCCTCGGCTTTTGCTCTCAGGTCTTCATCCAGTGTTTCATTATCTGCAATCTGCTCCGTATTGTCGTGTAGGGCCATAGTGCCATTTATCAGATCATGAACATGCTCGTCAATTTCCTCTATCACCGCTTGAATCTCCGCTGCTGGTAATTCCTCTTTAGCAGATTCTGCGCTTCCAATTCCCGTAGCTAACGCAAGAACGCCCAATACTAAAACGCCTGTTATCACTACAATAGCGCTTATTCTTCTTTTTGTTTTATTCATTTTTCTTTTTTCTTTTCATCTCCTAAAACCTTTCTTTCTTTCTGCGAAGCGTTTTTCGTAAACGCTTTGGTAAATGACTTAAAAGAAAGCTTGACCAAAGAAACAGGGATTTTTAGCTCCGCTGGTTTCTTTTAGTACAGGTTTTCTTTTCTAAAGAAAAAGTGTGTTGTTAGGGGCATATAAATCACGCCCTAAAATGACTCGGTTTTGGATAACAAGCCGAACAAGGTTAGGATTTTTGGGAAAACCTCGTTTGTACCGTACATATGTGCCTCACATATATATTAAATAAAGGGAGGGTATCGGGATTTGGAAATAAGCGTGTTTTACCTATTTCTTATCTTTAGACAGCCTCTTCATTAATCTTTACTCGTAGTTACTCCTTTGGTCTTTATACAGTAAGAATTATTTTATTATCTTCTCATCAGGGATAAAAATGTGCAGCAGCCCAGCAACCCCAAATCCGAGGAAAAGGTATGGCGCAGCATCCAGGAAAATCACCCACGTCTCACCTGCGACGCCGGTAACTATATCCGTGAGTGTATTAGCAATTGGTCAATCCCAGCGATATTCGGCGCGTCTCCATATGCATCCAAATCTCCTGATTCTTTCCTATTTCCGCCCGATATCTAACTGATTGAATACCTTCCGCTCGATGCCCGTCAGCAGCAGCTTCGAACGGATCGGTGTAACGAGCATCCTATACAAGTCCTCGAAAACAACATTTACTTCTGGTAGCTTCTTCATGATGCTTCCTCCTTCTTTCTGATAAGATCGTTTGCTGCGAAACCGTCCAGAAACAGCCTCGTGTTCCTCGAGTGGCGACCAATTGCATCTGCAACAGATTCAGCAGACTTGGGTTCGCTTAAGTGATTGGAGACAGCAAGTTCGATGCCAGTCAACAAAAGCTTCGATTCTATCGGCGCAACAAAAAAAAGGAAAAGTAGGCTCCCGTTCAAGCAGTAGAAGCCTTCCCGATTGCTTTAAGCAGCGCCATCATTATACCCATCCCTTTTCGCACTTCCTCGTCCTTCATCGCTCCGATAAGACCCCATGTGCCAAGTTCCGGCGGATTCAACAATGCCTTGTCCAGCTCGGGGTCTTGTAGTCCCCTTCCCATTATGTCAATCAAATCAGTGCCCGCCATTGCATCCGTCAGCTTGAACAGGACGCACATAATCTCTGATATGTCATGCAGCATCTGGTCATTCATATAATCTCGCAGAAACCTGACTACGGTTAGTACTTCTACCAGCGCGTCGTAGTCGGAAGGGTCTAAATCAAGCGCGATTGCCTCTTTTTCCTTTTCCATCTTTTCTTCTCCCATTTCTCCTTTTCACCCTTTTCCCCTATTACATAAGTGCCTTAAGCCCCGCATCCCAGTAAATGTAGTAATACATCCGATAGAGGAACCAGCCGAGTCTAATTGCCTTGAACGGTTCGAGCGGCCTACCATAACTCCACGTCGGAATGTATGCTTCTCCTCTT
>CABGHH010000142.1 GCA_902158745.1 Candidatus Methanolliviera sp. GoM_asphalt | reverse complement strand
TCTCCATGGAAGCACGTGTATGGATAATATCACTTGCATGCATAAAACCAAAAGATGTTGGATATCCTCATGAGCTCTGGACACAACGGCTCTTAGCGCAGTATCTCCAAAGGAACTGTATGGGGGCGGGGTACCCTGAACTGTCAAAAATCTCTCGGGGAACCGTTTCAAAGATCCTAAGTGCAAGCAACATAAAGCCACATAAGATCTCCTCATACATCCAGCAAAGAGATCCTGATTTTGAGCCGAAAAGCGCTGTGGTTCTGCACACTTACAAGCAGGTAGAACTGCTCAAAAGAAGGAAGAAGAACGGTGAGAAGCTGGATATAGTCATCGTATCATATGATGAAAAGCCAGGGATACAGATTATTGGGAGTAAAGCACCTGACCTGATGCCGGTACCAGGTCGTTACCCAACGATCTCGCGCGATTATGAATACGTTAGTTAGGCATGGGACGCTCTCGCTATTAGCTGGAATCGATCTCCTAACGGGAGAAATACACCACAAGGTCTTTGACAACCACAGGAGCGAGGAATTCATCGAGTTTCTAAAACATATGAATTCAGTCTATCCTGAAGGGGTTAAGATCATCATAATCCTTGATAACTTGAAGGTTCACACGTCTAAAAAAACCCAGAAGTATCTCGCCTCTGTTCCTCAGAGATTTCAGTTTATCTTCACTCCCAAACACGCATCATGGCTTAATATCATTGAAAGTCTTTTTAGCAAGATGACGAGGAGCCTGCTGAGAGGGATGCAGGTCTCATCAAAAGCGAAAGAAGAACTGCGTGAGCGCATCGACCAGTACTACAATGATCTGAATAAAATGCCCGTGATATTCAAATGGAAATATAAGATGGATCAGATGCCCGGGGGAATTGAGATATGAGTTCTGTTGATATGTTAATTTGGAAGCTATGCACTAGTTGGACAAACCTCGATTAAAGACTGCAGGTGGGGGTGCATCAAACTGCTTCCTGCGGGTGAGAGGTAATTCCAATTTACCGTGCAGTATTTTGCCTCTTCATCTATCGCGTGAACCCTTTCGGCATATACCCTACATGCGATTAAGGCATCTTTCATCAATTTCGGTGTGAATTTACCGACCGGTATGAAGTGTTCCCCACTGAATGTGCAGACAGCACTGTATTTACCGTACGGGAAGAGGTTAGGAAATAGAACGGCATCTCCAACCTCTATTCTTCCCTCCTCAATCAAATCCTCTTTAAACTTTGGAGTAAGTCTTTCCACGTTCTCCGAGCAGAAGAAACATCCTTCACTCTCTTTTATTAGATCTGAAAGGTCTTCTCTGCCTTGAAACTCGATTCCAGTTTCAGGAACCACCCTTGAAGTTTCCCCTGTAAGAGGATCTACTCTTATCTCAAAACTTAATGACCTCTCCGAAAAATCGTTCGTGGGGTCATAAAAACTCGATTGAAATTCTTTTTTCTTAAACTCTATTGCCGTTTTGAAACCCTCCTGTGAAGATTTCTTAAAGTTTTGTTTCTTTACGTTTTTAGTTCCATACTCTTTATCTTCCTTCCAAATGTTACCCCATCCCATAATCTTTCAGAACCTTCAAACCTGTAACCCCACCCGCGACCAGAGTCGTATAATACGTCATGCACCTGTATATCAGCACAAAAACGCCCAATATTGGCGATCCAATGAATATGCTGTATAAAGAAAACATACTGACCTCTGCAACCCCGGTACTTCCAGGTGTGAGTGGCATCGCCATAATTATCAGGACTATGATCTGTGCTGCTATACATAATGCCCAAACGGGTCTCACATTCATACCCAGACCCAATAAGATTAACAATGGTATTAAGAAATCAGACAGACGAAGAACGACCGTACACCCCAGACTCGAGAGCATCCAAACTTTTCCACCCCCGACGAATCCCCACAGACCGTCATGAAAATGGTCTATCTCAGTATTTATCTTATTGATGGTCTGTTCAGATTTTATGAAACGGCGAAATACTTTTTTTACTTTTTCTGGTTTTATCATGCTGTATGCAATAGTTAGAAACCCGATGATAAAGAAAAAACCTATAGCAACAATTACTGTTGTTATGGTAGTATTCTCTATCATCCCCCTAAATAAAAACAAGCTAATAGGTGCCGCGATCATAAAGAATATCAAATCCAAGATGCGCTCTCCTACCACAACTGCCGTTGCATCTCCCACGGAAAATCCTTTTTTGTTCAGCAGATAAACCCGAACTGGTTCTCCTCCGGCGTTAGAAGGGGTTATGCATGCGGCAAATAAGCTGGGTAATAAGGTGGCGATGCTGTTAGATAAACTGATCTTCTCGCCTGTGGCATTTCCCATGAATTTAATGCGCAGCCCCCAGATAAACCAAGTAAAAACCTGGACTGCAATCGCCAGAAAGAGGTATTGTGCCTTTATTTTACTAAAAGAATCGATCGTCTCTTGATTAACCGTTAAGATCAAGATGATCACCGTCGTTATTACACTTATCGCGACGGCCATCGCAAAAAGTCTCTTTGCTCTAATCTTCACATTGTAGCCTCGTTCTGCAATTGCCCCCATATATAATCTTTGATCTCTCGATCTTTTTGAGGAATAAAAAAATAAAAAAAGGGAAATTTTTGTCACCTCATATCAAAGAGATGCCAAGAACCCAATCTTATGTCAACTGATATAAATAAAGGTGGGATCAACGAAGTTATTTTAGTCCCAGGCCGACCAGCAAATCCGAGAGCATCGGCGTGAGCAGAGGCATGACAGGTTTTAAGATCGGCATCAAACAATTTAATAGTGGCATTTTTTCACCCATTTTTTCAATTTTATTCTCATATTTTATATTTGTTACGGTTGCGGTTGTATATCTGAATATAAACTTCAGATAAATCCTCGTCTTCTCCTTCAACCTCCTATATCTCGTCCGATCTTATCACCTTTGCGTTGAACACATTCTCCATGTGTTTCAACGCGTATTCCTCTTCGTAATCAGAGGGGGCTTTTACGCAATCTTTCAATATGAAGACGTTATAACCCCTCATCGAGGCGTCTCCCGCTGTATGCAAGACGCATATATTTGTCATAACGCCACAGATCACGAGGTCTTCTATCCCACTCTCCTTCAAGAAGATATCCAAGTCCGTGGCAAAGAATGCACTGTATCTCCTCCCTCTGATCTTGTGGTCTTCTTCCAATGCTCCCAATACCTCGATTATCTCCGATCCCCACGTTTCCTTTATGCAATGTTTTGGCCATATATCGAACTCAATATCATCTTCCTCGTGCCAATCCTGTGTGAATATGACCTCTACCTTGGATCTTCTTGCCTCTTCGATCGCTTTTCTTGTATCTTCAAATATCTCTTCTACGCCTTCTATATATAGGACCCCGTCTTTCATGCAGAAGTCATTTTGCATATCTACGACGATAAGAGCTGATCTTTCGGGATTCAGATTTGATTTTTTTGGCATTACGGAACGGTAAGAAGATGTTTTATATATTACTTTTCACCGCAAAAAAGTCGCCCCAGCTTAAATCTATTGTACCCCTACCTACACGCCGATTTTTTAATCTTTTTTATATCCGTTAGCTCTTCTCACTTGGCATGCTTGAACAGGAATTTAATCTTTTTGAGTAGGTTCTATCAAACCTTTGTCATATCTGTCGCATAAAGGAGGTGGTAAAATGTTAATTTATCCCAAAAGATCACCTTAATCCCATTCAGAAAACGGTTTTTCACGACAAAATGGCTCAACATTCCACCAGTCAAATTCCCCTATAGGCATATGATACCAGACACAACAGACCGTTCTTCCCCTGATGGTATCCTCTGGTGAAGGATATAACCTATCGTACTGATAATACTCCTTGAAATCGCCTAATGCAAATGGATTTGCCTCTTCCCATCTTTCGAGCCACGCTGAAAATGTCATGTAATAATTCTTCTCCCATATCCAACGCTTGTAGTCCTCATATAAGAAAGTGTGTTGCATAAATCTACCCTCTGGATCTGGGATGATTGCCGGTGGATGATAATTTCTCTCTGTCAGGAGTGTTGGATCGATCGAAACCTTCCTTCCGTCTTTAAGCTTCACGATGACCCATCTATGTGAGATTCCTTTGTGATCTTTATGAACGGTAAATCGTTGCGAGCCTGCAATGTATGAACGAAAGCCCGCGCCCTCCAGATACCATTCGAGATATGCCGATGCTTCAGAACAGTCAAAATAATCTTCCCTGTATGTTGGCAACTTCATACACATCAGCAGATCGTGAAGATCTTCTATGCCGTGTGTCGAGATGGGTGGGGGACGTAGGCTTCTGCAACGGAATAGTAGTCATCGGGCAGATAATGTCCAGCAACCACGGGGGATAAAAGAGCGATAGATAAAAGAACGAATAAGACAATGATATTGATCCATCTCTTCATCTTCTTCATATCTTTCTTGGATCCGTGATCACTCCCTTCAGTGCAGATGCAGC
>CABGHH010000141.1 GCA_902158745.1 Candidatus Methanolliviera sp. GoM_asphalt | reverse complement strand
GAGTAGATCAACGGTAGTAGTCTCTCCAGGGTTATAATACGCGTATCCCCGCGAGAAATCGACGCCGAACGGAAAACCTGTCATCCACGTACATACCTGGTTGAAACCGGCCACGTTGCAGTGTCCTCTATTTGCGAGCAACGAAAACTTGGTGTATCTATTCAATTCGCGCACAAGCATCTCCACAGCTCTAACATTGTTATTTTTCCTTATAGAACTTGCTACTCCCAGACCGGCAAAGATGACCCCAAAATTTGCTCCCTTCATAATATCGGCGAGCTCCTCTATCTGATCTTTTGAGACGTCTGTCATATCTCCGATATTCTCATCCACCTCCTGCCCCCGCAACGCGGCTGATAATGCGTTGAAGACCACATAGTCATATCCGGGCTTAATTCTAATATATAAATCCGCTATATCAGCGGTCTTCGTCCTTCTCGGATCTACAACCACCAATTTCCTATCCCTCCTCCCTTTTCGGGTAAAGTATCCCTTCGGGAAGAGCGTAAAATTTGATAGATGTCTCGGATGAGATTCCGTCGGGTTAGAACCCCAACATATTAGCAGATCAGCTCTGTTCTTAATTTCTCCAAGCGTACAGGAAGGTTTTCCCGCGTCTTGTGATCCCATGACAGTTGGACCATGGCATATCGTCGCGTTGCTATCAACAACCCCACCAAGATACTGTGCCATCTCTATTCCAACGTGCATCGCCTCTGTGGACGTCTCACTTCCGATGAAGAGTAAGGGTTTAGTGGCATCTTTTAAGATATCTGCAGACATCTTAATCGCTTCGTGGAATGAAGCGACTTTTCCATCTATATATGGCTCTTTAATCCTGTGCGGGCTCCTAAGCTCTTTAAGTTTTGCGTTCCCCATCAAACACCCATTCTCAACATTCATGTGATCATCGTCTATATCGACAAGGATGTCTTCACACGCCATCCCGCATACAGAACAGGTAATATTCTCATATATCATGTCATCCAAGAGAGAACTCATTCTCTTATTAACTTATCGTTTTTTTAATTTGGTTCCATATTTTGTCAACTATTTTCCCAATTCCAGTCAGGCGTGAGAGCAACCTTTCAAAGTTTCCAACAAGCGTATCGTTTATAAATCCAATCAGTTCTCCAAAGATCCCGCCGGGAATGCTACAACCGAGTAAGAAGCGGGGCGAAAAATTCTCTCAATCTTTTAGTATAACTCTTCACATGATCCCAGCCTTCTTCAATACCGTCTTTATCTCCACAAGCTCCCTCTCAATATAACTGAACCTTTTGTTCATATATGATTTTAAGTTGCTCAAAAATCGAAGATTTTTGGGCACTTGCATACACCTCTCTATCGGTGGGACGGTATTTCTGTAATCTGCATATTTTATTTTTTCAATTATCGCTCCATCCGGTATCTGCGTCTTAATTCTCTCTTTTAATCCATTTAGTATCTCTTCTTCTGCATCTATTAAGCATACAACGCTTTCTTTGCCATTTAAGAATGTACTGAAGACGTTAAATCTATCTATTCCGAACTCAAGCGCGATATTTGTGAGAAAGACCCGATAGCCTACGTCGTGCACCCTTCCAGATATTATTGCCTTTAATCTTATCCTATCTTATTCTATTCCTCTCCCCGATACTTATAGTTTGCCGAGTTGTTTCATCTGCTTATAGCCCTTCGGCGAGAAGAGAACTTCAAAATCATTCTCATCTATCAGATATAAATCTTTCATATATTCCCCCAGAACGTGCCTCCTTTGGGGCGTGAAGACCCAGATCACGAAATCACAACAGTTGCAAAAATTCATCTACCGTTAAACCGGCGTCTTTGATAATCCTCTCCAAAGTTCCTTTTTTTAATGTTTTATGCAATGGAATCGTTATTTTGATGACCGTTTCCTCTTTTATCTTCTTTAATCTAACGTGAGACCCTTTCTGCCTTGTAACCACAAAACCGGCCTTCCTCAGCGTTTTTATTGCATCATACCCGGAGATCGCCGGCAACTTCATATCGTTATCTTCTCTACTTCTGCCCGTCTATATCGAATGAGCTCGTCTTCATCCGGCTCCAGATACAACTCGATCGCCTCTTTGATGTTCTTTAACGCTTCCTCCCTCGTCTCTCCCTGTGAGATACAGCCTGGTAGGGATGGCACGTAAACGGTATATCCTCCCTCTTCCTCTTCTTCTAATACGACCGTCAGTTTCATCTTATGATCCTCCTTTGAGATCTCTTCACCCACCAAAATTATATAGATACGTGTAGATCTTCTCCGTTAAATCTTTATCGTCCCACCTCGCCGTTTGGGATCTCCTCAATAGCTTTCTCATAAGGGATCACTTCATCATCTGATGCTTTTGCCTCGTCATAAGCTCTTATGGAGTCCAATTCCTCCAATTCTTCGAGTATCTTGTGATAATCCCCAATATCAATGAGCACGCCGATACGATTTCCGTCGTCATCTATTACATACCTCTCCTTTGACGATCTCATTATTCTCATAGCCTTTGTCATCTCTCGGTATAAAAATCCTTCTTTTGTCCAATAACCGCTTTCTTAAAAAGATACCAAAATTTGCATTTTTGTTTACTTACCCATTCCAGTCAGGCGTGAGAGTAACTTCTCCAAGTTTCCAACAAGTGCATCGTTTATAAATCCTATTACCCCTCCAAACATCGCCCCAGGCATGCCACAACCGAGTAAGAAACCGGGCGGGCAGAGGCAGAATAAGCTCGTCGCGAGAGAATATAAGACGCAACCGAGTATCGAGTCGAGTATTGTGAACGCATATTCATCTTCTAATATGTCTCTGAACATCTTGTTTTATCCTCCTCGTGATAAAAGAAATATGCCAGATTTGCCTCTCTTGCTGGTTCTAATTCTCCTTTCATAGGATTTACTTTTAATCCAATAGATTCTAAAGTTAATAATCCTATCACTCTTTCCGCATCTTTAAATGTTAATATGATCGTATCACACTCTCTTTCTCCTATTACAATAGTTGCCGCATATCTAGTTGCTTTTACTCTTTCTTTATTTCCAAGAGATACCCAAGTTTCTCTCATTTTATATGCACCAACTTCTTCTAAATCTCTTTTATTCAAAACCGTATAAGTAGCTCCAGTATCTACTAATATATCTTTTAGCTCCAATTCTCCCTTCTCACCCTTCAATCTCATATCAACTCTTACTTCGCCCATCTTTCATCCTTCTTGTGATATGATTCATTTTTCTCCCATCAGGATCCTTGGCATCTCCAACAACCGATTTGAGAGCCGATCTCCGAGCATACATGCGCATATAAACTCCAATGGATCGGTTATACAAGCCATACAGAACGTAGCGACGGCATCTTCGTTCTTCAGCATCTTCATTTTCCACCTCCAAGAAGCCCCTTCAAGAGACCACCCATTATCCCCGTTAAACAGCACACGTACGCCTTCATGAGATATATGATGGAATCGAGACAGCATATTGCGGTGCAGGTGCAGAACGCGTTATCATCTTTAAACATTCTATTCATATCCATTTGTCATTTGCCATCTCTCTTAAAATTTTCGTTCTAAAGGGACAGGAAATTCTTCAAGGTATAACTCAGTGGCCTCTTTAAGATTTTCTATCGCCTCTTCGATACTCTCTCCTTGTGAGACCGTTCCGATCTCCAGACATTCGGCGACGTAAAACTTTTCTTCCCTGTGTACAACCGCGATGTATCTGGCACCCATAAGATCTTTCCTAATCGCTTCGTATAAAAATTTTGTTTAAATTTGAGATCATCATAAAGCCGATTGAGAAATCAAGAGTTGAATAAAGAAAAAAAAGAAAAAAGAAAAAAGAAAAAAATTAGTTGCTATACATGCCGCCTGTGAACACCGACCGCTCCAGCAAATGAGGTTTTATAATCTGACACTCATACCCACTGCCCTCAAAAATTCTTTCCCCTTTGGTCTTGGAATTTCTCTACCCTCTTTCTCGGCGGTTCCCAACCATAAATCGATGGCCACTTTAATTTCTCTTAATGACTCTTCTTCGGTCTCTCCAAAAGCGGAGCATCCGGGAAGTTCTGGGGCTATCGCAATATAACCGTCATCCTCATCGCTATAAACTATCTCTATCGTATATTTCCTCATCTCATCTATTCCTCCATCAAGTTATATCTCTCTATGATCTCTATAAATTGTTTTACTTGATAAGATTTTACCTTTCCTTTGACGTTCTGAAAGTTTAGCATTTCTCTTACCCCCTCTTTAACAAATATTCTGTGGCTGCCTTTGCCTCCTCTAAATTTAAAGCCAAACAATTCTGCGGCGGTGCAAAGCTCTTCAAATCTAACATTTTTAGGATTTTCTTTAAGTTTCCTATATATTTCTCTCTTCTTCATCAAAGGTATAATGGATTTTTTTGTTCTCCCATCTCCTCAAAGGCTTCCGCTATCACTTTACAATCCCTCAATAATAAAACTTATCTTTCGTTCTCATTTAA
>CABGHH010000140.1 GCA_902158745.1 Candidatus Methanolliviera sp. GoM_asphalt | reverse complement strand
AACACATGGCTCAAGATGACCCAGGAGGGCATCAACCATGAGACGTTCGTCAGGAACCAACTGCTCTGGCTCTACACAAACAAGTTCTTCGAAAACCCGGAACGGGTCCAAACCATGATCGATACGATGCTGGCAAATCCATATCCACAGCCCGCCTACGCCTATGCTCGACAGGTTGCTGCTACCATCGAACATGACACACGTGACCGAATTGGCCATATTACTCCTCCCACATTGGTGCTCGTAGATAAGGAAGATATTGTTATGCATGTCCGGACAAGTTCAATCGGGCGGTGCTGGAATTCTTGGCCAAGGTAGAAGAAGGCAAGCAAGGAAAATAGTGTCCGTCTCCCAGTAGCCCCCCACCGCTATTTGATGATTGCAAATGGAACATTTGCAAACTCAAAAATCTCCGATTTTTGAATGAAGAAAGAGAAAGAACTAAAAAGAGATATATATCAGTAATCACAGTCCTATCAAAGGTAGGACACAGGAAGTGAAGTGCTCAAAAATCGGAGATTTTTGGCATGTGAAAATGTTCCATTTTCACGGCATCGAATCAGAGGAATCAGAGATTCGATTGCATATTGCAAATCTTCGATTTGCAACTAAAACCAGAGGTTTCTCTTATGGACGCAATCGGCTTTGGCGCGTTGAATCTTGACAGGATATGCTTCGTGGATAAAATCCCAGCAAAGGAGGAAGAAAGCTTTTTATTAAATTTAAAAGAATATTCTGGTGGCTCTGCGGCAAATACGATCGTGGGACTGTCAAGATTAAATACTAAAACGGGATATCTGGGAAAGATAGCTGAAGATCATGCCGGAAAAATTATCTTGAACGATTTGAGAAAAGAAGACGTGGATACTTACGGTGTGAAGATTGCAGAGGGAAGGAGTGGGACTGCGGAGGTATTCGTCGATAAAGAGGGGATGAGATCGATAATCGTCGATCCGGGGGTGAACGATTACATCACGATGGAAGATGTGGATCTAAACTACGTCGAAAGGTTTAAAATTCTTCATCTCACCTCTTTTGTATGCAAGACATCAAAAAATTCTTTTGAGACGCAGAAAAAACTCTTGAGGGAAATTTCCAACCCAAAGATATCCTTCGACCCGGGATTTTTGTACGCGGAGAAAGGACTGGAAGAGATGGGAGATATACTCAAAAATACGGATATTTTACTGCTGAATGAAAAAGAGTCGAAGGTATTGGCAAAAGAAGAAGATCTTGACGATGCCTGTAATATTCTGGCAGATTACGTTGATATTTTGGTCGTAAAACGCGGAAAGAAAGGTTGTTTCATTAAAGAAGGCAAAAAAGAATTTTTTTCTAAACCGTTTGAGACTCGCGTTAGGGATACGACGGGGGCCGGAGATGCTTTTAACGCGGGATTCTTGTTTGGAGTCTTGCATGAGAAAGATATAGAAGAGTCTGCGAAGATCGGAAATAAGGTTGCATCTCTATCGATAGAGAAAAGTGGAGCGCGGGAAGGACTTCCTCATATCTGAAGGAACTAAAGAACGATGGGATTGAGATATAAGTGCAATCATTCAACAGAGCAATACAAGAGAAAGTTTTAATATTGATGTCACAAATGCGAACAGCAGAACGATTCCGCTCCGGTAGTGTAGCTCGGTCAATCATGTGGGGCTCTCAATCCCACGACACGGGTTCAAATCCCGTCCGGAGCATTTCTTATATGTGCCTTTCTAACGCTTCTTCGTACGCCTTAAATGTTTTCTCATCAAAGAGAACGAAGTTTACTCGCATCTCGTTCTCTCTTAAAAATTCTACAACAGCTTTTATCGCTACTTGGGATGCCAGCTCAACCGGATAGCCATATACACCTGTGCTGATCGACGGGAAAGAAATTTCACTCAATTTTCTCTCCTTACCCAGTTCCAAGCTATTTATATAGCAGTTCCCAAGCGTCTCTTCCTCTCCCCTGTTGCCACCATGCCAGATCGGGCCGACCGTATGTATAACGTATTTTACCTTCAAATTTCCTCCTGTCGTGATGGCCACATTCCCCGAAGAAAGTCGTCTCCCTGGGAGTTCCTTGACGATCTCTTTGCATTCTTCCAGTATCTTTCTTCCGCCTGCGCGATGAATTGCCCCATCCACTCCTCCTCCACCCATTAAACTTGAATTTGCGGCATTTGCAATCGCATCCACTTCTTCTTTTGTAATATCTCCCATCTTAAGCCTTATTATGCCCTTTCCAATCTTTTTCTCCATTGTATCACTCATATTTGTTTTTCTCTATAAAAACATATGTAAAGGTAATGATAGATTCTTGTGGGATCGTCTGATGAATTTCTTGCGGGGGCAAAAGTTTTTTTAAATCCCTCCCTCATATATTCTTACTCGAGGGGAAATAAAATGGAGAGTACAAAAATAGATAAGAGTTTGGTTGGAGAAGCGCTGGTCGGCGAAGGTGACGAGGTAGCTCATATAGACTTGATAATCGGGCCTAAAGGAGGAGCTGTAGATTATGCCTTTATGAGCTCTCTGGCAATGCCACGTGCCGGCCATACACCGCTTTTGGCCGTATTAGACCGAATCTTCAGCCAAAACCCGCCACGTTGATCGTAAACAAGGTTACCATCAAAGGAGCCGAACAAGTCGTTCTAATGTTCGGTCCAGCTCAGGCTGCGGTTGCCAAAGCCGTCGCAGATTGCGTTGAGGACGGTACCATACCCAAGGAAGAAGCGGAAGACTTGCTTATAATTGTATCTGTCTTTATTCAGTGGAACGCGAAGGATAAGAAGAAGATATACGATTACAACTACGAAGCAACTAAGCTATCAATAAAACGAGCATTGTCTGGAGAACCCACTGTCGGAGATGTCCTTGCAAAGAAGGAAACAGCTAAACTTGCAAAGAAGGAAACAGCTAAACATCCATTTGCATGACCGCTCTGCTCTTCCACATACTTTTCACTTTTTTTATTTTGTGCGTCTCTATCAAAGGCTTTTGAGCAGGTTTAATGAAGATATATATATAATAACATTGTGTTAAGGAGCTTAAGACGAGATGTGGAGGAGAAAACCACCAAAACATTTATATATAGAGCCAAACATGTAGTAACTTGTGAATTCACAGGACGAACTCACACCTGTTGTTTCACATTGGGGATGGGATGCCGCAAAAAACACGGGGAAGTAAGGTGAAGAAGATCAGCGTCGTGATCGAGGATGAAAAGGGAGAGAAGTCCGTGACGGAAACGGACGTTGAAAAACCCCTGCATGAGATATATATGCTCATAGGAAGGTTTATCGAAGGATTAAAAAGCCCACAATCATCCTCTATCGACGTCCTCTTCTCTGCTCGCGATGAACACATCTCAAATAGACCGAGTGATTCGCTCGTTAAGAGATTTAAGAGGTGTGTGATCTTTGAATTTTCCGGTAGATGGTTCACTTCTAAGGAAGTTAAATGGAAGTTTGATCGGGACAATGAAGAGAAGATAAAGATGAGCACGGTCTCCACTTATTTATTGAGAATGTGCAAAGAGAATATACTTGAGAGAAGGGGGCACAGAAATAACAGAGATTACAGAGTCCTTTCTCCTGATGATGAATCACTCTCTTATTCAGATTCAAATATATCAGCCCCGACCAAAGATAAAATATGAATTGTCTTGCGGTGAAGGTACCGATAAAAGAGGCTGAAGAGATCAGGCAAAAAATTAAAGCGTTTCTTAGAGATGATCTTAGGACGGATAAAGATGTAGATTTTGTCTATTTTCCAGTTCAGGAATCTATAGCTAAAGAGATGAAAGATCTGTGGCTGGTAAAGAGAGATCTCAGGAAGAGAGAGATGAATCCTGTAGAGGAGATTAAGAGCTCTTACGATGTGATAGGGGATATTGCTATCCTCCCTTTAGATATAGAGGATGAGGAGAGAGCGCTGGTGCTTCTTGGGAGAAAGAATATCAACGTCCTGTTAAAAAGATTATCTCCGATAGAGGGGAAACATAGAACGAGAAGATTAAAATATATTGGGGGGGAAAAAAGAACCGAGACGATCCATAAAGAGCACGGATGTTTTTATAAATTGGACGTTAAAAAGACATATTTCAGCCCGAGGCTTTCCACCGAGAGGTCGCGGGTGGTGAAAAAGATGGAGAGAGGTGATTTTGTGATCGATATGTTCGCGGGAATCGGGCCATTTTCTATCTTGGCGGCAAAAAAAGGCTGTAGAGTACTCTCCGTGGATAACAATCCTTATGCAATAAGATATTTGAGAGAGAATAAGTCTCTCAATAGGATAAAGAATTTAGATATAGTGCTGGGAGATTCGGGAAAGGTTCTTGCAAGGGGTAAGAACGTGGCAGACCACGTGATAATGAATCTTCCGTTCAAGTCGTATAAATTCCTCGATACCGCATTGAGACTTTCCAAAGAGAATGGGAGAATCTATTTTTATTCAATCGGAAGAGAAGAAGACCTATTTGGAGAGCAGATCAGAGAGATTGAAGAGAGAATTGGCAAGTTTAGATTATATGAAAAGAGAGTCGTCAGGCCCTATTCGCCGTAC
>CABGHH010000139.1 GCA_902158745.1 Candidatus Methanolliviera sp. GoM_asphalt | reverse complement strand
TAATTCTTTTGCTGGAAGTCTATGAGAGGCTCTTGCACCTATTTGTGCCATTGGGACAGATGTAACAGCTAAACAAGCCCATACAAGAAGATTAACATAACCGATCGAATATGCTGGGAGATCTGGAACCGACAATCCATTTAAGAGGTATCCCGTAGCAGCCGCGATGCTCGTGAAGATCATCACCGAAGTCGAAGTGCCAACTGCATCGTGCATCTTAAATCTTAAAGCCGTCGTCATCACCGGTACCATGATGATCCCGCCGCCGATGCCTATCATGCCGCTGATGATGCCTATCAAGAAACCGAAGATAGCCAAGAGAATAGGATCGTCCTTTGCCTCTTCCTCCCCCTTTGGTTGTTTCCCTATCAACATCCTCACTCCCCCAAGACCGATCACGACCCCAAATACGACCTTCAGTATATCTCCAGAGATGAACCTCGATGTGATCGTCGATCCTATAAGTGCCCCAATCACCCCAAAAAGACCTAAAGTAATTCCAGCCTTCCACAATACAGATTTTTTCTTTGTATGCGCCCATGCTCCACTGATCGCAGTGGGAAAGACTACGAGGAGGTTGGATCCAAACGCAAGCTTAATCGCCATGTCGGTGGGAACTCCCATCGAAGTGAATACGAAGAACGTCACAGGAACCATGATGAAGCACCCTCCTACACCAAGAAGCCCCTGAGCGAATCCAACGCCGATTCCAGTCAATGTCAGTAGAATTATTGCAGTTATAAGATCTATTTTTTGTATCCCCCTTTTCCTTTATCTATATAATCCTCGATCGCTGCCCTCAAAGTATCAGCAGCGAGAACCGAGCAATGTAAATTTTCCTCTGGTAGTCCACCTAAAATCGATAAAATATCCTTATCTCCAACTTTTAACGCCTCTTCGATACTTTTACCTCTAACCAATTCTGTTATCACGCTTCCACAGGCAATCGATGATCCACAGCCATCCGTCAAAAACTTGCTATCCGTAATTTTATCATCTTCGATCTTTAGATATATCTGCATCGTATCACCGCAAGGACCAGTTACTTTTCCAAATCCATTCGCACCTTTTATTTTTCCCAAGTTCTTTGGATCGTTCGCCTCTTTGAGCGTTCTTTCGGTATATATCTCCCTCTCTTCCTCCAATATCTTTGCCTCTATCTCCTCAACGAAGGTGTCGAGATCTGTTTTATCGTCGTTCTTCACTTTTCTTCCTTCTCCCACCTAAGATCCCTTCAAGATGATATCTCCCATCTCTACTCCGAGGTCTCTTGCAATCACGGGACACTTCGCCATCAGCAGGAAGAATATACCATCGACATCGCTCAGCGCCTCATAGTTGCCCTGTCCCTTGCTGATGACCATGTATCTCTCTTCCAACATATCTAAAAACGCTTTACTCTCGCGTGTAATACCAGAATCACTCTCTACCTCAATCTCCATAAATTCTATATTTGGAATTTTATCGATGCCGACGTAAGTAGCGTCCTCATACATGGCGTCATTTATTATTGGTGTTGCCTTTACCACAAATATTATCTTACCTATCTCATATCTGGATAGAATAGTCTCTAACAGGAGCTTATCAAAGACGATCTCGCCTGTGTTGTCCGCTAGATATATTATCTTGCTTGCCCTTTCCAATCTTTCGACAAATTTTTTATAGTCACTTATTGCAAATTCCTTCACCAGCACCTCATCGATCGTTCTATGTATATCAAAATTTGAAGAGGCACCAAAATCTATCACATTTCCGGCGATTGAGAGTCTAACCGCCGTTAGAAGTGGTGTATTAGATCTTTTTATCTGCTCTTTCAAGGCGGGGTAAAGAGCCAAGGCGAGATCATTGTACTTCTTTTTAACCTCCCTGTATGGGTCTTCATCTCCGCTCATCTCCTTCACCATCCCGTGAATCTTGTGGGCAATCTCCGTAGGCCTTTTGTCCCAGTTAAGATCAAGTAATTCTTTGATCACTCTCCTAAGTATCTCCTCCTGCTTCTCTTCATCGTCCGTAGCCATCCTCGCCGCCTCAAGTGCCTGTCTCTGAAAACAAGGAATACAATCCAAGTATAGTTTCAACGCTTTTCCTCCAATCATACACAGTGCCAACGATTGGAGCTTATATTTTGCGGTTTGTTTATAAAGATAGTGCCCACCTTTAAATGCCCAGAAATTGTAGATAGCTTTTTATGTTACGATTCTAATCTAAAATGCTCGAGTGCGATAAAGGATGCCAAGATATAAAAAGAGGGACGTATTCATTAAATAACATAGATAAAAAAAAAGAGGTAAAGATGGATGAGGATGAGTTAGAAAGATGTAGAGAAGAGTTAAAGCGAGAGAAAGAAGTTATGGGTAGTTTATTGGATTCTATCCCTACGCCAATGTATATATTAACTCCTGATGGAGAGAGAATAAGCACAAATAATAGATGTGAAGACTTTTTTGGCAGATCAAAGGAGGAGATAGGAAAAGTTCTATTAGAAGATCTATATGAAGGCGAAGAGATGAGAAATGCGTTCGAAGGAGCGAAGAGGACTGGATTTGAAACGTGTGAAACAACGCTCAACAATGGCAAAAAAGCGATACTAAATTTTGCACCGATCAGAGACGAGAATGGTAAGATCATCAATATGATCGGAACGGCACAGGATATATCGGAGTTAAAGGATAGAGAGAACAAATTGGAGGGAGAAATAGCATTCCTCGATCCGATAATAGATAATCTCGATCAGATAATAGATAGCATGGGCGATGCACTACTCGTGTGCAACAATCACCTCATGGTCACCAAGGTCAATAAAGCCATGGAAAGAATTTCCAGGCCTTATAGGTATGAGACACATGAAATCATCGGTAAAAAGATCACAAAACTGCCAATAATGACGAAAGAAGTAAGAACGATGGCTGAAGATATATTCAGGCGCGTAATAAACGGGGAGGTTGTGAGCGGGGTTGAGGTCCCACTGGTTGCCAAAGATGGCGGAAAAATGATATTATCAGCCACGGCATCGATGTGGAAGAATAAAGATGGAAATATAATGGGAGGTATCATTTTAATTAGAGATATAACCGAAGTGAAAAAAACGACTTCCGAGATCGCACGTGTCTTGAGCGCCATGTCTAAAGGAGACTACACAAAAAAGGTTGATCTTACCGGCGTGACCGGGGATATGAAAAGAATGGCAGAGAACATAAACGAAACAATGGAAAAAATAGGGGAAGTAATAGATGAGGTTAAAAATTCGAGAGAAACGTTTTCAAGGTTGACGAAAGAAAATCCGATACCGATGGCGATTACTGACAAAGGTATGAATATATTAGATGTGAATAAAGCTTATTTGGAGGTCACCGGATATTCGAGGGAAGATGTGGTATCAAAGAATATGAGAAGAGATTTTGATGTTGTCGAGACTATAGAGAGGGTCAATTTGAAAGAGGCGATGGAAAAAAAGACGAAGACTAGTGGGATAAACGTTGTAAATACTCCAAATGGAAGATTAACTTTTATCGTGGGGGCACTACCTTATAAAGACATCTCTACAGGGAGGGGAAGAGTTTTGATGACGTTCACGGATATAACGGAGTTATGGCTTTTATATCACTGATCGATATACTTTGGATTGTGTTGGGGTGATGAGAAATTATCTTTGTTGAGGACTATAAATAAATCTTTCCAAGCACTTTCAAAGGACACTACCTTTTTATGCTTTTCTCTATAATCAATCTCTCTACCAATCCTTACTACGAGAGTTCTCAAATAGGTATTTATCTTTGAATGCAACGATTAGGAAATAGAACCCTCTCGACCAACAGTGTGAAAGAGCATGTCATGAATCAGATCAGGCTAACTTATGAAAAGGGAACGATCTTGGTAAAAGGGAATATAAGAGTACCCAACACGGCGTGGGATTCCAGATCAAACGCTCACAGGGCGATGGCAATCTACTACAAAGATATCCTCGATTATTTAGAGCGGTCAAAGATCGACTTCTCCGATGATGTTTTAGAATTAATTCCCGCTCCTCTCTTCAAATCTTCCATAAAATTGAGGAGATATCAGCAGGACGCACTCGACTCCTGGCTGATGGCGGAGAAAAGAGGGGTGATCGTCCTTCCAACGGGCTCAGGTAAGACGTTGATCGCACTTAAGGCTATATCCACCCTTAATCTGTCTGCGATCGTTATTGTGCCAACATTAGACCTGATGGGGCAGTGGAGATCCCAAATATCGGAGGAGTTCGATGTGGAGGTTGGGATGTATGGCGGCGGAGAGCATATCCTGCAACCTATCACCGTGGCAACTTATGATACGGCATACATAACGGCAGGAGAGATCGGAAACAGGTTCTCACTCGTGATATTTGACGAGGTGCACCATCTCCCCTCATCCGGATATGCACATATCGCGGAGATGTTTGCATCTCCATACAGGATGGGTCTGACCGCAACATAAGAGCGGGGGGACGGATTGCACTCGGAATTGCCGAGGCTGGTCGGAGGGGAGGTATATGAGATCGACATAGATGCCCTCTCGGGCAGGTATCTCTCCAACT
>CABGHH010000138.1 GCA_902158745.1 Candidatus Methanolliviera sp. GoM_asphalt | reverse complement strand
TATATAAATGTTCTCAAAGAGAAGGTTTAAATATAATCTCTCCATCTAAATTTTTATGCTTCCTATACTTCGCGTTAATAACCTTAATAAATCGTATATCCTTGAAAGTGGAGAAAAAATCCGAGCATTAGAGGATATCTCTTTCGACATATATCCAAACGAGATCTTAGGTATCATTGGACGGAGTGGCGGCGGAAAGACGACGTTATTGAGGATACTTCACGGTAGTGAGACCTTTAATGGGGGCAAGATACAGATAGATAATCTTTGCATCACACCTGATGCATCAGAAGAAGATAGGGTGAGGCTTGGAGAGATGACATCTATCCATCTCCAGCGTTCGTTCGCCCTTTGGGACTCCACCGTTCTGGATAACGTCATAAGAAGATTATATGCACTTGAAACTGGATGCGAGACTTTCTCTGCCCCCTATGAAAAAAATTCCGATGAACGTCTCGAAAAGATCGCGATGGATATGCTCAAGGTCGTGATGCTGGAAGATAAGGCAGAACACCCTGTTCGTACGCTGAGCGGCGGGGAAAAACAGCGAGTGGTCCTAGCTCGACAATTGGTAACTGCTGGATCAAGAAAAATATTATTGTTGGATGAACCCCTCACGATGAGCGATATCGTGACTCGAGAGAGATTATTGGAGTGGATGAGAAATATGAGAGATCAGGTCTCTATAATTATCACCTCCCATCAGCCGCAGACGCTCATAGGAACAGCAGACAGGGTCATTCAATTGGAGAGAAAGATCGTCGTGGAGGGAGGAGATGAAGTTATCGATAACTTTGTCTCACAGATGGAGGCGTGCCTTCCTTTAAAGCCACCAGGCGATAGATCGATCATGGAGGTGAAGAATTTGACGAAGGGATACGAATTTGCAGGGCTTGGGGGAGATGAGTTCTTTAGCACTCCGTTCGAGCTTAAGGAGGTGAACTTTGAACTCCACGAGGGGGAGATTCTGGCGGTGGTTGGCCTATCTGGCACGGGAAAGACCGTTCTACTAAACCTGCTCTCGGGATATGAAGAGATGGATGAAGGAGAGATCACCTATATAATTGAGGGAGAGCGACTGAGCATCAAAGACGACAGATCAAAGATCGCGGGAAATGTAGGTTTCATCCCACAGGAGATGGGTATCCCTTACGATGCAAATATCAAGGATTTGGCATATAATAAGCTCGGAATAATGGGAGAGAGAGCGGTGGTATTTGCCAAAAAAAAAGCAAAGATGCTTGGATTGGATGAGAAGATAATCACTTCTTTACTTTTTGAATTGGAAGATAAAAAAATTTTAGAACAGTTGAAGGCGTCCGGGCTGAGCAAAGATGAAGCAAGGAAATTATTCTTGATCCCTCCATGGGAGGCAAGAGAACTGATAGATCCTATATTTCAGTTGCTAAATTTACCGGAAGAGATCCTTCAGAGAAGATCTTATGAACTGTCCGTTGGAGAGACTATAAGAGTAGCCATAGGTATAGAGTTATTGGTGAAGCCAAAGATACTCTTATTCGACGAGCCTTTCGGAGATCTGGATGTGGTAACCCTCAGAAGTATCTGCAACGTATTGAAGTTGATCAACGATGAACTCGGTATCTCGATGATCATCGTGAGCCACCACCTCTATTTCATCAGAGAAGTTGCACATAGGGCCATTCAGTTGTACGATGGAGAGATCATCTATGAGGGAGATCCAAAAGGCGTGGTCTTGCAGTCGTAAGCTTTATATCTTATCTGATGATAAAAAGAATTATGGTAATAGAAGATATAGATAAGATAGTTGGCCTGTTTAATGATTTAATGAAGGAAAGTGCTGCTCTTTTGGAGACATTGAAGAAGGAAGGAGTAGGAAATGTAATTGAAAAGGAGCCAGAGTTGTTGAATAGAATCTTTGATATCGGAGAAGGTATGGGCGATCTGCCGAAGATGCTAAAAGACGGTATAGGTCTCATCAACGAATCGATAGAGGCACTCGCCGGACGATATGATGAGATCAAGCATGTATTGATCGATGCAGAAGAGCTCGGCATAAACATCGGATTTTCGGATGTTCCCATCGGATTGTATCTGCAGATAAAGGAGGGAAAGATGTCGATCGGGCTCGGAGAATTGGATGAATATACACTCAAGATAAAAGATGCAGATATGCCGATGATCACAAAATTGCTGACAGGAGAGCTCGACCCGATGGAGGCGTTCATGTCGGGAGAGATTAGTGTGGAGGGATCGGCCGGTGAGGCAATGAAAATTCTTCCATTGGTGGAATTTATAAAAAAATTGAAGGGTTAGTTAAATAAAATAAATAAATAAGATAAAAAAAGAAAGAAAAGATTAGAGATGCTCTAAATATATAGGATGCACCTCCCCCATCTCCTTTCTGAACGACTTTGCATAATCCGAGAGCGGTTTAAACTCATTATCCCGCCTGAAATGCCGAACATCTTATCGAAGATCTCTCTTCCGCTCCTAATTAGCGTTAGGTCGCCATCTGCAGGATGCACGATAAGATCGTCAGCGAGCACCTGCCCGAGACCATCTTTATCCATTTCACATAGTTTCAGTGGAAACAACACCGCGAGGAGAGGGTTTCATCCCTTCTTGAAATCACCGAATTGTACGTTCTCTTGAAGAGAAACTCCTCATCCTATCCTCCAATTCTCTTTCTGTAAAATAAGGTATAATGTTTCTACTATTCATAACTTTTGTTGATAGTTGTAAAATTTTAATATCTATTCTTTCTACTATTTATGATACTAATATATCCCTAACTTGACAGTTTCCGGCACTCCAATCAATAGAGTTAAATAGTAGAAATACCAGAAATGATTATGGTAATATGAAGGTGATGAAAAAATGGTCGAAAATTTCCTTAGCGTGAAAAATCTTACAAAGGAGTTCATAAGTGGAATTCCCGTCGTAAGAGATGTATCGTTTGATCTAAAAGAAGGAACGTCTTTTGGGTTCTTGGGGAAGAGTGGTTGTGGGAAATCTGTTCTTATGCAATCGATCAGAGGAATGGAGGGATACGAGCCAACTTATGGGAGTATCGTGTTTAACGTTGCATACTGCCCAAATTGCAATCGGGTAGAGTATTCATCGATGGATGGAGAGAAATGTCCGGTATGTTCAACGAAGATGTCTTCTGCAGAGATCGATTACTGGGAAGGACTTAAGAAGCAGGATATGATCGCACTTTCTCTTTCCAACAGGATAGCCCTCATGCCGCAACGGGGTTTTGCGCTGTACAGTGAGATCTCGGCATTTGAGAACATCACGAAGGTCTTGGAGAGCATAGGGTATCCAAAGGAGAAGATGAAGGATCGTACCATAGATATTCTAAAGAAGGTTAGATTGGGGCACAGAATTTATCATCTGGGAAGAAACCTCTCTGGAGGTGAGAAACAGAGGGTTATATTCTCCTTATGCTTGGTTAGAGATCCGCTTCTCTTCCTGGCAGATGAGCCTACGGGCACGATGGACCCGATCACGAGCGAAATCGTCCATGAGATCATTAAAGAATCTATCAAGGAGAGTAATATCGCCTTCGTTCTGACATCACATTGGCCAGAGGCGGTTAAATTGTTGAGCGATGAGGCGGCATTGTTGGACTATGGAGAGATCGTTATAAAGGGAAATCCCGATGATGTCTATAACGCCTTCGTAGAGAGGATCGAGGAGATGCACGTCGAGAGATTTGAGGGGGGAGAACCAACCGTAAAATGTGAAAATATCAAGAAGTATTACTATACGTTCGATAGGGGTCTGACAAAAGCTGTCGATGATGTAAGCATCGATATAAAGGAGAATGAGATATTCGGACTCGTGGGTCTAAGCGGGAGCGGAAAGACATCGCTGGCCGATATGATCATGGGAATAAAGCCCGTTACCGTTGGATCGATAAGCGTCAGGTCGGGTGATCAATGGATCGATATGACCGTTCCTGGTCCTGATGGGAGAGGGATAGCCACCCCTTTTATGGATATTCTACATCAGGAATACTCGATGCACGAGGCTGAGATTGTGTTAGAGAACCTGATCGGTGGCATCAAAGAAGATATACCCGAGGAAGAGAAACTCGAAAGGGCTTATGGTGTCATGAGGGCTATGAACTTTAAGGACGATGAGATAGATAAGATAATTTATATGTTTCCTGGGGAGTTAAGTGAAGGAGAACGCCACAGGGTATCCATTGCCATCGCCTTGATGAAGAACCCAAAGATAATTTTGTTGGATGAGCCAACGGGTACGGCCGATCCGATAACAAGGATCGAGATTGCAAAGGGTATCAGAAGTGCCAGAGATGAATTAAAGCAGACCTATCTGGTCATCAGCCACGATACGGACTTTATAAAGATAGTATGCGACCGCGCGATGTACATAAGGTATGGTCATATGGTTGATATAGGAAATCCAGAAAAGATGGTGGATCTCATGATAAAAACAGAAACAGAGGCATTAAAGAAAGAGATTGCAGAGGAGGCATAAAAATGGAAGAAGATATGGAGTTGACAAAGGAGATAAAAGAGAAAGGGATCGAATTTGGAGCAGCTAAGATCGGTATAGGAGAGGCAGATAGGTGCGATAAGACGCCGTTCTTCTTCACGTCTCCTTATACCATACTGAAGGA
>CABGHH010000137.1 GCA_902158745.1 Candidatus Methanolliviera sp. GoM_asphalt | reverse complement strand
GACTTCCTCTTTGCCATAACGTCAAATACGAGCATAACCGATGCGACTTATGTGAAGGAGAGGAAAGATAGATTTTTAAGCACAAAAAAGATCAAAAATTATGTTAATAGAAGTTATGAATTATTATAGGATCTCTTACTCACGACAAGGCGGTATAAAGGCTTGAGCTTCATTAAGAATCTCAAGATCATCAACCACAATAAAAGACACAAAACGAAGCCAGAAGAGATCGTAGAGCTAACGACAATAAAAAAATAAAAAAATAAAAAAATTATGTCCTTTCGACTGCCAACTTGATATCCTCGTCTTTTACCGTCTTTCTCCCTGCATGCTTGGCCAATTTTACAGCTTCTACAGCTATTTTAGCTCCCTGCTCTTCAAGAACCTTTGCCAATGCCACCCTTGCATCGTCACTAACTCTCTCAGCTCCGGCATTTCTAATGATCCTATCAACCGGTGCAATTGGAAGTTCAACCATTTTTTTCTCACCTCCTTAAGATTAAACAGAAGCTAAACTCTAATATCCAGTTTTAGACTTCCATCATATCCTAATTCTAAAATAAATCTATATAAACTTTTTGTTTACAAACAATCATTTTTGAGCCTTGAAGCCCAAAAAAGTTTCATACAGGGATAAAATTAAAATATGGGAATCTCTTTTGATGGGATTAGATGAATGAGAAGATTAAAAACTTTCCATCGGATGAACCCGTGATCGTCACCTGCGGTCTGCCGTATGCAAATGGGGCATGCCACATAGGTCATCTAAGGAGCTACGTGCCTGCAGATATCTTCGTCCGCTTTTTAAGGAAGCTGGGGCAGAAAACCCTTTTTATATGCGGTTCTGACGCCCATGGAACCCCCATCGTCATAAATGCAGATGAATTGGGAATAGAACCGAAGGAACTTGTTCAAAAATACCACAAACATTTCAAGAAAGTATTCGGAGAGATGGAGATCATATTTGACAGATATGGCTCCACCGACGATCAAACAAACCATGAAAGAACGAAAAAAATAATTGAAACACTCATAAATAGGGGTTATGTCTATAAGGAAGGTATAGATCTGGCATACTGTAAAAACTGCAAGATGTTTCTTCCCGACCGATATGTGGAAGGTATATGCCCAAGTTGTGGAATGAGGGCACGTGGAGACGAATGCGATCAGGGGTGTGGGAGATATTTGCAACCAGGCGATCTGTTAGATCCAGTTTGCACGATATGCGGGGGAAAGGCAGAATACAGGAATAGAGAACACTACTTCTTTAAACTTTCTAAGATGCAGGATTTTTTGAAGGGGTATCTGAATGATCTGGATGGAACGGATAACGCGATAAACTATGCGAGAGAATGGGTCTCAAAAGAACTCAAGGATTGGTGCATAACGAGAGATCTCGACTGGGGCGTCAAATTCCCGGGGAGAGACGATCTGGTCGTCTATGTGTGGGTCGACGCCCCCATAGGGTACATCGCCTTCACGGAAGAATGGGCAAGAGAGAATGGGGAGGACTGGGAGGTATATTGGAGGTGTAAGGATAGTGATAAGAGGGCAAAGATCATCCATTTCATAGGGATGGACATCACGTACCACCACTGCATACTATGGCCCGCTCTTCTTAAAGCCGCAGATTACAACCTGCCATCTGCCGTTATCGCCTCAGGAATGGTAAAGATAGAGAAGAAGACGTTCTCAAAGAGCCGGGGATACGTTATATGGCTTGAAGAAGATTATTTAAAGAAGGGGTTTCATCCCGATCTCCTGAGATATTACCTCTCCAGCTACACATCGCACACGAAAGAGCTTAATTTCTCATGGAATGTCTTTCAAGAGAAGATAAATAATGAGTTAATCGCGTCTCTTGGAAACTTCATCTATCGAACGCTCTTCTTAACCTACAAGAATTTTGGAGTGATTCCAGAAGGAAGAATAGACGAGGAGATCATAAAGAAGATAGGCGAAGTTGAGAATAATTATATCGACGCAATGCTGAATTATGAATTTAAGAAGGCGATAGATGGGGCAATGTCTCTATCTGATTTTGGAAACGTTTATTTTCAATCTAAAAAGCCATGGAAATTGATTAAGGAGGATAGAGAATCATGCTCAAGCGTTTTGAAGGGATGTATCCAGATAATAAAGGCATTGATCATCTTACTCGAACCTGTGATGCCCAGAAAAATGGAAGAGGTGAGAGAATCTATCCATCTATCTGCAGAAGAGACATCATTTGAGGACGCGTTGGTCGAGATAAAATCTGGTATAGAGATTGATAAACCGAAGATACCCTTTGAGAAGATAGAGGATGAGAAGATCGCTGAGATGAAGAATATCTTGGATGAGAGGCTTCGGGTCGCCGAGAAGAGGTTTAATAAAAGAGTAGAATAATATGGTCATCAGGAATCGTATAAACTGTGAACCAGCCAAAAAAAGTAAAAAATAAAGATAAAGATAAAAGTTTAATCAAAATTTAGAGACCGCGTCTTCCGCCGCGCTCAGCATGTGACAGTTCGCCGGAGAGCAAGTCATCAACGGGTGTGTCCCCATCTGGAAGGTAGGTATCTCATTCGCCGTCATCCTGTTCTGTATCATCGTCGCGACTGCATTTATCATGCAACCCGCACCGCTTCCACCGCCGTATATCTCTCCACCTATCAACTGCGCGGTCGTCCGTTCAAAGATCAATCTTACCTTCATTATATGCGTCCCGGGCAGCGTCGCGGGATGTCTATCAGGCGCTTCAGCATCACCTACCACGATCTCGTATCCGAGTTCCTTCGCTCCCTTTTGCGTCAGTCCTGCCTTTGCAAATCCATAATCTCCCGCCATCGTTGAGAACGTGCCGATCGTGCCTTCGCTGACCCGTTTCAATTTGAATGCGTTGGCACCTGCAATCCTTCCCTCGTTCGACGCGATCGACGCGAGTCTCAGGGGAATGGGATTTTTCGTAAAGAACGAATACGATTCCGCGCAGTCCCCAACTGCAAAGATGTTCTTGTCCTCCGTTCTCATGTATTTATCGACCCAAATTCCCCCTTTTTCAGAAATCTTTAAACCTGCCTCTCTCGCGAGATCAATTTCCGGTTTAACGCCGATACCCAAGATCACCATCTCTGCTTTGAGTTTCTCCCCATTGTTCAAGACCACGTATTCTACCTTCTCATCTCCTATGATCGTTTCGGCGGTACAATTGGTGTATATACCTACTCCTTCCTCTTTAAGCTCCTCCTCCACTTTTGCACAGAAGTCCTCATCGAATGCCGCCATCATACAATGGGGAAGCATCTCCACAATACTGACATTTGCATCTCCTTTGGATATATCGTCTGCAAATTCTACCCCGATGAATCCTCCACCGATGACGACGATCTCCTTTACGCTCGGTATGGCACCGAACAATTCCTTGAGATATTCTGCATCTTTCTTGACGGAGAAGACATTTTTTATATCTATGCCCGGTATGGGCGGCACGATTGGTTCTGAGCCAGTGGCAAGGATCAACTTCTCATACCCTATCTGGTCCCCCTTTGATGTGGTAACAGACTTCGATTCCCTATCTATTGATCTAACTTCATCTATGATAAGTTCAATCCCTTTTCCCGTGAGCATCGCATCGGACATGACATCCTTATCTATCTCCCCATTTAGGGTCGTAGAGATATATGGGATCCCACAGGGCACGAGCACTTTTGGCTCTTTTCTTATCACCGTCATCTTTTTCTCGGGGTAAAAACTCTTTGCCGTCAACGCGGCGACGGCACCTCCAGCACTTCCTCCTATTACTAACAGATCGGTCTTCACATTATCCATCATTTATCACCTCACTTTAGTTGTTCTAACAATAGATCCAATAATATTTAAACGTTCGTATGAAATCAATCCTACTGGCTTATTATTTGTCGAGTATGACTCAATATTGCCGTTTGTTCAAACACCGATAACTTTACGATCCAGAGATCCTTCTTCAGTCTATCACGATCAACGTATTCAAAAACTAAAAGTTTTTGATATGCCAAAAATCGAAGATTTTTGAGCACCTTGTTTGGACAACATTCCACGCATTTCAGACAGCCGGTGCACTTGTCGTAATTTATCCTCGTCTTTTTGCCCACTTTATCGATTGCACCAAAGGGGCAGACATTGTCACATTTGCCACACCCTTTGCAACCTAGAACGGCCACCATCGGTCTCCTTTTTGATTCCTGATCGGTGATGGTGGAGCTCACTTTACCCCGCGTAACCTTTGAGTTTATTCTCCAAGCTTTTTTTCGGCATCGCACCGATTATCTGATCCACCAACTCTCCCTCTTTAAAGATGAGCAGTGTTGGAATTGCCGTTATCCCATATTTCATCGAGATCGAGCGGTTCTCGTCCACATTCAATTTTCCAAAGACGATCTCTCCTGCACTCTCCTCCGCCAGCTCTTCGACGATGGGTGCGATCATCCTGCACGGTCCACACCAGGTAGCCCAGCAGTCTACCACGACCAACGGAAATCTGCCTAACGTCTCATCCATATTTTCATCGGTCACCAACAGAGGCTCGCCGGGATATGTTCCTTCCTTAAAATCTGCTACGCTCTTATATTCCCTTCCATCATCTTTGCTTTTAAATTTTTTAAATATATTCACGGTTCTCACC
>CABGHH010000136.1 GCA_902158745.1 Candidatus Methanolliviera sp. GoM_asphalt | reverse complement strand
GGCACATTCAATCTAAATTCTCGATAGGTTTTATCGTAGTTTTCCATATTTGGCTTTACATATCTTCTTTCATACTTCAATAGGATCAACCTCTTAAGAGATACTTCCTCTTTTTTCTTTATAAGCTCTTTTATCTTATCGATGGCGGTTGGATCCTCCAAACCCGAGATATCACCTTTGATACCTCCATCGGTCACGATCTCCCTTAGAAGGGCGGCGCATTATCTTCCCACTGGGGGTCTTTGGCATGACATAGGTAAAGTAGATTCTTGATGGGATGGCTATCTTTCCTATCATATCGGTTATGGTGCCCGTGATCCTTTGCTCAAACTCTTCCGAAGGCTCCTGGTTTGATTGGGGCGTGACAAAAGCTATGGGCGTTAGACCCTTAATCGGATCTGGAGCTCCAACGACCGCCGCCTAAGCCACTCCGTTACGCATAGTTATCGCGCTTTCTATCTCCATGGTACTCAACCTATGCCCAGCCACATTTATAACGTCATCCAATCTTCCTAGAACCCAAAAATGGCCATCTCTATCTATGACCGCTTGATCGTAGGTGTAGTAACACCCCTTTATCTCCGTAAAGTACTCATCGATGTACCTCTTCTCAGATTCATTCCAAAGGGTCCTAACGCACATGGGAATGGTCTTCTCATGACGAGATTCCCAGGCGTTTCATCCGGTATCTTCTCCCCATTCGCATCCACAACGTCCATATCGGCACCCAAAAATTGAATGCCACAGGATCCAGGCTTCATTGGGGTTACCTAGGCCGCCGAAGCCAATGGACAGCCAGCCGTCTCGGTCTGCCCCCACGTGTTATTGACGTATATCTTCTCTTTTCCAAGAACTTCGTACGTCCAGTGCCAAGCTTCTGGATTTAGAGGCTCTCCCACAAACGTCACCACATCTATGCATGATAGATCGTATGGTCTCATGTATTCTTCTCCGTATCTCATCAGCATTCTGACAAGCGTAGGAGCCGTAAAGATCTTATTCACCCTGTATTTATCCACGATCTGGTAGAACCTATCGGGTTTGGGATAGTCCATGGCGCCCTCGTAAAATATGGTCGTGACGCCATTTGCAAGAGCTCCTGATATGCCCCAGATGTGGGAGGTCAACCACCCTATGTCTGCCGGGTATATACCAGAACACATCATCTGGGTGGTGATCCATGTGGTATTTCGCGTATACGTAGTTGTTGAGCACGAAGGCAACGCTCGAATGTACGACCCCTTTAGGCGAGCCTGTAGTACCGCTCGTGTAAAAGACTATCCCCGGCTCGTTTGCCTCCATCGGCTCAGGCGGGCAATCGATACTTGCGCCCCTCATCAAATCGCTCCAATAGTGATCTCTCTCCTTTTTCATCGGCGTTTTCATATTGCCCACTCTCCTGCAGACGATCACATTTTCAACGGTCTTGACATCCCTTATTGCTTCATCTACCTTAGATTTGAGCTCTATTATCCTGCCACGTCTATATGCACCATCTGCGGTTATGACCACCTTGGGACCATAGCGTATTAACCTATCTCCAAGTGACCTGCCGGAAAATCCCGAAAAGATCGTGTTGAATAAAATGCCCAATCTGTAGCAGGATAGAACAGCGATAACCGTTTCGGATAGATTCGGTAAGAATATGGCAACGGTATCCCCTTTTCTAAGTCCTAAACCTTTTAGAACATTCGAGAATTTGCATACCTCTGCATGAAGCATCCTGTACGTGTAAAACTTCGCATCTCCATTCTCTCCTTCCCATATGAGTGCTAATCTGTTGTTGGCTCCTTCTTTCAGATGCCTATCAATGAGATTATAGCAGGGATTCATGACACCATTCACGAAAAATTTGAAGTGAGGGGACGAGCCTTCCATAACCCTATCTCATCTCTTGATCCAATGGAGCTCGCTGGCCACATCAGACCAAATTTTGAGGGATTCTTCCAAGATTCTTCGAGCATAGAGCTAAAATTTTCTACGGATCCCGCCACCGATTTACTTGCTTTCTCCGGATCGGGGTAGTAGAGATGGGCGCCCTTTATCATCTTGAGCTCGTCTGTTCTTCCTCCTTTCTCGTCTATCATGCTATTACCATTATATCCTCAATATTTATAGCTTATTCATAACCTTTGTTCATCTTCTTTTTCAACATAAAAATTTTATAACTTCCCCAGTATCTGATTTGATATGACCATCTTCTGGGCCTCCTTTGTCCCTTCATAGATCTCCGTGATCTTTGCGTCTCTGTATATCCTCTCTACGTCGTAATCTGCTATGTATCCATAGCCGCCGTGCAACTGTATCGCCTCATCCGCGATCTCGACTGCAACCCGTCCGGCATACCACTTCGCCATCGATGTGAGTTCTGGATCTATCCTTCCCTGATCAAAATTCCAGGCGGATCGGTAAAGAAGTGATCTCGCAGCCTCTATCTTCGTCGCCATCTCTGCTATCTTGAACTGGGTTGCCTGGAAAGATCCAATCTTTGCCCCAAATTGCTCTCGCTCTTTTATGTAATCGACGGCTTTATCGAAGGCACACTCCGCTATCCCAAGTGCCTGAGATCCGATCTCTATTCTACTCTCATCGAAGAATTCCATCGCCTGATAGAATCCCCTGTTCTCCTGCCCAACGAGATTCTCCTCTGGAACCGCGACATCGCTGAATGCCACCTCGCAGGTACTTGTGCATCTGATCCCTAACTTCACGCCCACATCCGTTATAGATATTCCACCGTTCTTCTGCAGGTCATCGACAACGATCATGCTCTGTCCTCTATGTTTCGCACCCTCTTTCGTTTGTGCCAACGTGGTTCCAAAGTAAGCGCTCTCTCCATTTGTGATGAAGGTTTTCGTTCCATTGATTATCCAGTTCCCGTCATCCTTCTTAGCGGTCGTGTCCGACGTAGCTATATCGGTTCCGTGGTTCGGCTCGGTAAACATGCCCGAAGATACCCATTCTCCGCTCGCCACCTTCGGCAGATATTTTGACTTCTGTTCTTCGTCTCCGAATCTTAAAATAAGCTCACTCGCAAATTTCGGTATGAACGCCGCTGTGCCCAGTGTGGAATCCGCCCGGCATAGCTCCTCAACGATCAACGTGTTTTCAAAGATGCCGAGCCCCTGACCACCGTATTCCTCCGGAAAGTGGACGCCGATAAATCCGTTCTCCGCCGCTTTCTTATAGAGTTCCAACGGTATTTTGTGTTCCTGATCGCATTCCCTCGTATAGTCTATATCAAACTCCTTCTTCGTAAATTCTCTTACCACACTCACGATGTCTTCTTGCTCTTCTGATAGTCCAAAGTCCATTTTTTTCACCCTTTTTATTATATCCTGCCTTGATCCTTCTTCTTTATATTTTAAGGTTTTCTTTTCCTGCTCTTCTCTTCAATTCCACAAATTTTTAGATGGCCCATGCCGTCATGACTTCTTTTTGAGTGTAAATATCTGATTTTACTGAATTTTCAGCGTGGTTGTTGTATAAATTGGATAATATCGGTCTGAAACGAATATTTATAACTATTCAAGGAGGTTCTGCAAAGCCATCTTTAAATTTAGAGATGATCTCTCTTACCTCATCAACTGAGGCGTCTTCTTCAACGGTGGAAAGATCTCCGAGTTCTTCTCCGGTCCAAAGTCTCTTCATGATCCTCCTCATGATCTTACCGCTTCTAGTTTTTGGGATAAGCTCCACGAATTCAATGGTCTTGAAGAGGATGAGTGGCCCAATTGTTCTCCTGACATGATCTATCAACTCTTGCCTCAAAGAATCAGATGGCGAATACCCGGGCATCAGAGAAACAAATCCCAATGCCTCCTCTCCTCTTAATTCATCAGGTATTCCAACCACTGCTGCCTCGGTTATTGCAGGATGAGAAACAAGTGCGCTCTCGATCTCTACGGTGCCTATCCTATGCCCTGAGATCTTTATGACTTCGTCCGATCTACCGGCAAAGAATATATACCCTTCCTGATCCATATAGGCCGCATCCCCGGTAAAATACATCCCTTTAGTAAATAACTTATTTTCCCAGTATTCACTTTGGTATCTCTCGAGGTCCATCCAGAGTGTAGGAGTCATGCCAGGACTCGGGTTCTTGAGGACCAAGATGCCTTTCTGTATTGGCTTGACTCTCTCTCCTGTGTACTCATCCAAGATCTCGGGTATTACTCCTGGCATGGGAAGACCAGCGGAGCCTGACTTGAATAGTGATTTAGCATCTCCCATTGGATATCCAAACATAGATCCAGGTACTTCGGTTTGCCACATGTGGTCAAAAACAGGTACTTTCTCATTAAAAACATCCTTGTAAAGCCAATTCCATACATCTGGATTCAGCACCTCACCCGCACAAACCACGCGTTGGATAGAGCTCAAATTGCACTTCTTGGCTTGCTCCGCTCCCAACTTGCGCAATACCCTTACTCCAGTAGGCGCCATCCAAGGAATGGTGACCCGATGCTTTTCCATCATCTTCCACCAAAGATCTGGCGTGGGATAATCCGGAAGTCCGTCGTATAATATGGTGGTACATCCTACGAGCAATGGACCAAATACTAGGTAAGATTGACCTACAATCCAACCTATGTCTGAAGTATTGAAGATAATGTCCTCAGGATTCAATCCATAAACCCATTTAGCCGTTCAGTACATCCATATCTGGAATCCTCCGTGCACGTTGAACTACCGGTTTTGGTTTAGCGGTTGTACCTGATGTACACATCACAAAGAGCGTCTCATTA
>CABGHH010000135.1 GCA_902158745.1 Candidatus Methanolliviera sp. GoM_asphalt | reverse complement strand
AGCCTATTGATCAAGGTGCTCTTTCCAACGCCAAAGGGGCCAATCAAACCGACGATATGGGCGTCTCCTCTATATTCTTTATATACCTCTTCCAATGGTCTATGATCCTCAGTGGGATCTTCCGCCAAACTGATCAATTTTGAGGCGATAGGCTTATCTCCTCCCCGCAATCTTTTTATAAGCTCTCCATCCGAAAGATTTTTTAGATTTATACCCATATTCGCTATTTATCTATTACATTTTTTGACATAATCTACGATCTCTTCGACAGGTGATCCTGCTGGAAATACCTCCCCAACACCTAATGCTTTCAATTTTGGAATATCGGGCTGAGGGATTGTTCCTCCCACAATCACGAGTTTATCCTTACCACCTCGTTCAGCCAGGGCATTTATCACCTTATTTACCAATCGTAGATGACCCGCGGCATAGAGGCTCAAGCCCACGACGTTCACATCTTCTTCTATTGCGGCTTCTGCGATCGCATCTGGTTGCTGTTGACCGACGAAGACCACTTCCATACCGGCATCTCTCAATGCGGCTGTTACAGTCGCAGCTCCTCTCCAGTGTCCATCAAACCCGGGAATTGCCATCAAGACCCTGATTTTTTGTTCTTCGCCCATATTTTCCCTCATACTGGAAGTGGTATCTTCCAGATCCCATAGACGTCGCGCCAGACATCGCATACCTCACCTATCGTGGCACCTGCTTTTATCGTCTTCATCACGGTTGGAACCACGTTTTCATACCTCTCTGTGACCACCTTAAGTTCATCAAGTAATCTTTCAACCTTCTTATTGTCTCGTTCCTTCCTCAGGCGTTCTATTTTTTTTATCTGTATATCTAGCGTATCTTCGGGATTTGGATGGAATATTGGGATCTCATAGGGTTCATAATCCATTCTGAAACAATTTTCACCCACAATCTTTTTTTCACCACTCTTTATCTCTCTCAAATGATCATTCATTGCTCTAAAAAACTCTCGGTGCACCCATCCAGACTCAACACAGTTGACCAATCCACCTCTATCTTCAATTTTTTGTAGATATTCCCACGCGCGCTCCTCGATTTCATTCGTTAGCCACTCAACGTAGTATGATCCTCCCAGGGGATCTGCCACAGCAGGTATATTCATATCATTTTGTAAGATCTGCTGTGTCCTTATCGAAAGTAATACGCTCTGATCTGTTGGCAGACAGACCGGTTCATCGTAAGAGGTAGCATGCATGGACTGAACCCCGCCTATTGCCGCAGCTAATGCCTGATATGCCACCCTTACCGCGTTGTTCAATGGTTGATGATAAACGAGCGTGGATCCTGCAGTCTGGACATGAAACCTCAATAAATATGCTTTTGGATTCTTCGCTCCGTATCTCTCCTTCATCAGCTTATATTGCATCCTCCTTGCGGCCCTAAACTTTGCGATCTCTTCAAAAAAGTCATTGTGACTTGAGAGATGATATGAGAAGACCGGTGCAAAATCATCGATCTTCAATCTGTCCCTCTTCAATTCTTCCTCGATATATGCGATCTCGTTTGCAAAGAGAAATCCAAGCTCCTGATATGCAGTGATTCCGTTTTCTCTGTAATTGTATGAGGCAAAGCTCACGGGATGCCATTTTGGAACATTTTGAGCACACCATTCAACCAAATCCACGCAGAACCTGATCAGATTGTGCGGTGGAACTTGATCGATGAGATGACAACAGCAGGTAAATAAAAGAAAGTCGTTCTGCGTCGTTCCATCGAGTTCACTCAAGGGTATTCCACGATCTTTAGCCATATTGAAGTACGTTGCAGTAATAGGTATTGCAGGCCATGGCGATATGGTCACGGATGTCGTAACCCTATCGATCGGAAGATCTGCAAACATCGCCTCCATATCCCCAAGATAATCTACATGGACGCCTCCCGCTCCCACATCGTCTTTTGCTCTCGGATCATCCGAATCGATTCCGCTTTCTGTTACAGAATCAAATGCAATACTGAAACCTGTCTGTCCACTCTCATACTCGTACTTGAATCGCTTATTTGTCTCCTCAGGCGTGTTAAAACCTGAAAATTGTCTTATCGTCCAAAGTTTCCCACGATACATCGTGGGGTATATTCCCCTGGTGTAAGGCGCAACACCTGGGAAATTTATATCCCGCTCATAGTCCATATCCGCGATATCTGAGGGGGTATATATCCTCTTTAGAGGGATGCCCGAGCCACCCAACAGAACTTTTTCCGCTCCCGGATCATTTTTCGTTCTGTCCATCCATTCAAACTCCTTTTTCTTCAATTCCTCAATCTTTTTCTCATCAAACATTTTCATTCCATCTCTTTAGCCACACGTGGCATCAGCCATGATAAAAAAATTTACTCTAAATTGTCGAGGCGATCTTTTCTGGATACCAATCATCTGTTACCTTGATATCTATTTCTATACCTCTTTCCCCAGTTTATCTTTTACAAGTTTTTTGATCATATTCGCAATTTCAGATATCGTTGTGCCGGGGATGAAGATATCATCGACTCCCGATCGTTTCAAGAGGTCAAAGTCTTCCAAGGGGATCGTACCACCTACCAGGACAACGACATTCTCAAGCAATCCTCTCTCACTAAGCGCACCCGTTATGGCTGGGATGAGAACGTCATGTGCTCCAGATAATATGCTGAGACCTATCACATCAACATCTTCTTGAATCGCCGTCTCAACGATCATCTCCGGTGTATTCCACAGACCAGCATAGATCACCTCAAATCCCGACTCCGTTAATCCCCTCGAGACCACCTTAATTCCTCTATCGTGCCCATCCAATCCCGGCTTTGCCATCAATACCTTAATCGGTTTTATCATTCAAAAATCTCCGATTTATATCATCTCAAAATATGGGCGGCTCCCTAAATCTACCAAAGACATCCTGGAGCGCATACATCACCTCTCCCATCGTGGCTCTGGCATTCACCGCCTCATATATATGCTCAAACATCGGTTGAGGTTCGTCGAATTTATTATCCTGCATCTCCTCTGCCGTCTTTCTTAGTGTATCAAGGATAGTATCTATCTTATTACCGTCCCTATTCTCTCTATATCTCTTCAACCATTTCCTTCTTTTCTCCTCGAGATCCAACGGTATTCTTAGAGGTTCAAACGAATATTCCATCGATTCTGGCTTTATATCATTTACACCAACCTTGATGACATCATTCTTCTCGATCTTACCCTGGTATTCCGATGCCGATTTTGCAATCTCCCTCCAGAAGTAACCGTCGAGGATCGCCTTTGTGGCACCTCCCATCTTCTCAATCTTCTCGATCTCTCTCATAGCTCCTTCTGTCATCTCTTTTGTGAGCCATTCCACATAGTAAGAACCGCCGAGTGGATCAACAGTATCCGTTGCACCGATCTCGTATGCCAGTATTCTCTGAGTGAGCGTGGCAATATCTGCCGCTTTATCCGTCGGCGTACAGATCGCCTCATCGTAAGAATCTGTGTGTAAGGATTGGCAACCACCGAGCACCGCGGCCATCCCTTGTATGGCAACCCTTGCAATATTTGTCTCCGGATACTGATATGTCAAGGTACATCCGCCAGTTTGGACGTGGAACCTACACATAAGTGATTTTGGATTCTTAGCCCCGAACCAGTCTCTCATGATCTCTGCCCAGATCTTTCTCGCCGCCCTAAATTTTGCGACTTCCTCGAAGAAATTATCATGTGCGTTCCAGAAGAAGCTCAACCTCGGAGCAAAGCTATCCACATCCATCTTCCACTTCTCGGTAAGATACCTGACAAATTCTACGCCATCTGAAATCGTCCAAGCAAGCTCTTGGAGAGCGGTCGAACCCGCCTCTCTGATGTGGTATCCACTTATGCTGATCGTATTCCAGAGCGGAGCGTTCTTTGTGCAGTATCTTATCAGATCCGTGTTCAAGTAGAGATGTGCCTCGGGTGAATATCTATAATGCTTCTGTGAATAAAAATCCTTCAGTGAATCGTTCTGCGTCGTGCCACCGACCTTTGAGATCGGTATTCCTCGCTTCTTTGCAAGTGCGAAGTATGATGCGAGGATATATTCCGCCGGCGTGTTGATCGTGAAGTTAACGGTGATCTCATCCGGTCTAATTCCCGAGAAGAGGGATTCCATATCCTCAAATGTACAGACAGATACACCACATCTACCAACTTCTCCAAGGGCAAGTGGATCGTCGCTATCTATCCCGTTTATCGTTGGAAAATCGAATGCCGTACTCAATCCCGTTTCTCCGTGTGCCATAAGTTCTTTCCATCTTCTATTCGTATCTTCTGGACCGCCTAAACCGGAGAACATTCGTATCGTCCATATCCTTCCTCTGAACATGTTGGGGTATATCCCCCGCGTATATGGATATTCGCCCGGTCTCCCTACATCTTTATCGTAATTTAGCTCTCTTACATCTTCTGGAGTGTAAATCCTCTTTACCGGGACCCAAGACAACGTCTCAAAATCGTCTCTTCTTTCAAGACCTTTCTTGGCCCTCTCCCTCTCTTCCATAGCCTTTTTAATCAGCTTCTTGCCCGCCTCTTCGCCTATCATCTTCAACTCCTCTCTAATTTCCTTACATTATAAAAGCAATTAATAACATTTATTGAGATATTAACAATCAATGACGTTTCCAATATTTAAATCTATCTATTGACTCCTCTTTTTAACACAAATATTTTAAAACCTTGTATCCATTCAGCTTTTGGGGATTGGGATGCAAAGTAAAAAAAGAAGATCGAAAGACCT
>CABGHH010000134.1 GCA_902158745.1 Candidatus Methanolliviera sp. GoM_asphalt | reverse complement strand
TATGCCAAATTTGGTCATATTCGATACTTCTGATGGCTTCACACGGCATAAAACTCTACTTTTGCATTTCTTTACCAATTTTCAACCTACTATTTCGCAACAAGTTAGTATGTATGAAAAAATTTACGGTTTATTCAACACAGCAAGCTTTTTGATATGCCAAAAATCTTCGATTTTTGAGCACATAGATTAAAGAGATCTTGGAAGAACTGAAGAGAAGAAAAATAGTTAGAAATGGAGATACGGTGGTCTTTGATAAGGGATATTATGGTTACAAAAACTATTCGATGGGAATACCAAGATTCAAGATCGTTCCACTGATTTTTCTAAAAAAGAACTTCAAAATGAATAAATTGGCGAGTATGATCTCTTATCTACTCTCAATATTCAGTCAATCCAATAAAGAAGGATAAAAAGTTTTTAAGCCGTTTAATGGAGGAATTTATTTTTGGGTGATTTTAATGATAAAACCCAGAAGGCTACATTTACGTAGCTCCGTCATACAAACTGCTGAAAGAAAAAGAAGAGTTTGCCGATTTTAAAATTATTAAAGGACGAACACAGTTTGAAGATTGTCCGTATCGGGCGGAAATAGAAAAGAATAGTAAGATGGGGTATGTACAGTCAAACACCTTTTGTAGGCATTGCGGGATCAGAGATTGCGAATATAAACAGCAATTCGAAGGTCTAGAAAAGGAGCACGGAATTGGGATCGTTCGGCAGATGTCGCGATCAGAGAGGATTAGAAACGAGATAGAGGGGCGGAACATCATCATCGATGACGCGAGCTTCGTGCAGATTTTGCGCAGTGAACTACCCATTACAAAAGAAGAGATGGGAGAGGCAAAGGCAAGATGCGCGGAATATGTTGAATGGATGACGGATAGCCCAGTCGCGGAGGAGATTGGAAAGGAATACCTGAAAATATTTGACGGAAGGCAAAAGACGCTAAATGGCGAGACCTTATGTCCAAAGATAAAGGGGCGTGGCGCCGGTGAAGAGGCGGTGAAACACGATAAAGAACGGTTGAAGGAGTGCATTGAAGCAATTGACACTGACATCATACAAGAACTGAAAAAAGGGGAAGAAGGAAAGCCCTATCACAACCTGCTCCATTTGGCCTTTGATCTTGTTGAAGGGCGGGCACGCATGGAAGATTACCCAGAAATGGGGAAAGGGGTGGAAATTATCTACTTCAATAACGATCTTCTAGAGAAGGCGAAAAAAGTCGTTTTAGCAACGGCGACCCCACACCCGCTTGATTTGCTTGCTTTTAGGCTCTACTATCCAGAATGTCGCGTTCTCAGCCCGAACTACGAATATAATGACAAACTGGTGACAGTCTATCAAATATTCGGGCGTGACGGACGGTATCCTCTCTCATCACTTATGCGAAACGGAAAGAGGAGGGGTTTGGCAGATACAATCTGCAAGAACATAACAAACCTTGTGAAGACAAAAAAGTTGACAGGGGCAAAAAACGAAGATTTCCTCGCCTTTGGGCCCGGTGAGTTCTTGTCCCACTTAGAGATCAAAAAAGACGGAACGTGCTCCTTTGTTGATTCTTTAAGTGGAAAAAATCTAAAACTTGAAAAAGCAATAGATACGGCCCACTATTACGGAAGGGAGAACTTGGGCGTTGGTACCTTCTTAGATAAAAAGTATTTAGTCGGCGTCGGTGTGATGAACCCTGGGAGAGGTTATTACTCCCAGATCTCATCATTTATCAAAGATCTGATTTTTACCACTACGTACGTGCATCCTTTCATTTCTGGGATACTCGATGATATTCAAGATATCTCCGACGCCACGTGGGCTCAATTTGAGGGCAGGCGTAGCATACTCCAATTTATCGGTCGTGTGCGTCCATGGACGGAGAATGCGATCGAAAAGATGATTGTGATTTACGGATCAATTCCGCTGGAACCTGAACTCCATCCTATGAAGATGACCTTTAAGGATTTCGAGAAGCTGTTCCGCAGAGAGAAGAGGGGAGGGATAAAACACGAGATCCTGTCGATTATACGCCGTGTGGCCCGTGGAAAATCTCTCAAACCCATCAAATTGATGGATATTGCAAGGGAGCTTGGAAATAAATACAATGTGCCCGTGAGCACCGTTCGTCGTTACATCGATAAGTGTATTCATTTATTTTGTGGGGTGATTAGATCCAGTAAGAGGAGCGGAGGCCGTGGACGCCCCAATATCGTGGTCTTCTCTCGATCTGTCATTCAAAGTTTGAAAAATCGTGGTTTTACCCTTCTTTACTTCATCCGACGTGGGGGGAGGGTGCTTGCACAGTTGTCATTCGGTGATGGGGGAATGCGTGGTTGATCCGGGTGGGATGAATTGGGGGAATTCGTGGTGAGGTGATGATACAATGAGCCAGGTCGACTGGGCCGTTCAGATGATAACTCGGTATCGGACGGAGAAGAATGTGGAAAAGACTGGCGTCAGGCGTCTTCATTATTGGATCATATCTCAGCCCAAAGAAGAGCGAATGATACCCACACGGGGGCGTGGGAAGTTCCGTCCTTTTTTACCGAAGGACTACAATCGGCTCAGCGAACTTCTCGTGGATGCAAGGATTGATGGTCTCATCCCCTTCGACTGGATAGTCGATGAAAAAATGAGCCACTGATCGAGATGCTCTGGCGAGAGGTAATATCGGCGGAGATGAATTACGATGTTCGAGATGTTGGATATATATCCCAGATCTTGAAGGGTCGAAAATTCCAGATTGGGGAGATTTCATAGATAAGATCGAGATCGAGGCAAATGTTTCACCGCCAAGATTTGCCCACCAATCCCACCAAATCCTCGTTGTGATCGAGAAAGCGACCTCGCGTGATGAACTCGAGAGGCTTTGTAAAAAATATGGTGCAGATCTTCTCATCTTCAGAGGCGAGTTCTCCCTTACGCGTGTGTTTGATGTAGTGGATCGGGCAAAAGCTGAGGGAATGCCTATCGCCCTTCTATACATCTCCGATTTGGACGTGAAAGGGTGGTTTATGCCGATAGCATTCTTTAGGAGGCTCAATCAAATTTATCCTTGTCCCGATCATGCGATGGTGAGGGTGGCACTCACACGAGAGCAAGCCAGGGAATACAGTCTGCCGCCCGCTTTCGATCCGGATGATAAAGGGTATACAAAAGGAGAAAAGCAGCACTTTTATGAAAAGAGCGGCGGTAGAGAGTGCATTGAACTCGATGCCGTTGATGAGAGCGTCTTGGTCGGCCTATTGGAGGATGAATTGAAGAAATGGGCGCACCTCGAGGAAGATCAGCGAGAATATGATGAAACCCTGCAGGAATATGAAGAGCGAGCGGATGAGATAAGAGAGAACTTGGATTTATCCGACTTGAGTCCGGAGTATGAATCGATCGCCGATGAGTTCAATAAACTCGTCGAAGAGATTGAAGATTTTGGAAGAGAGGTCGGGAATCGGATACAATCGATCGAATGGAAAAAGTTCGAGTTCATTGAGAAGGTCGAGGCTCGCCTGGAGAATGAGGGGTGCTGCAAGAGGTATGATCAGATGAATGAGGGAGATCTATTATGAAAATGTTTAAAAAAATAGCCCCGTCGCTCTCAAAGAACGATTTTCTGGGTGGCTTTCTTTCTCATAATTTTTTGTCTCACATTGGTCATGTGAATGGGGGGTTATCCATTCTTGATGAAGACGAAATGTTTAATGGTTTGATCTTTAAGCGGCTCAGTCTAAATGGGGGTGTTTTAATACTTTTTTGTGGAAAAATCATTCTGTGGTTCATTCTATCCTATCACTCTCGCTTTCATAACAGAAGAGCGATGGGGGATGAAAAAATGAGCTTAAAAGGAGGTGATATGAGATGAGGGTAGTCAAAATAGTAAGTGGAAAGGATCTCGAAGAGCTGAAGAAGTCGGTCAGAAAAGAAATTATGGACCAGCAGGGGTACGATGACGTCTGGAGAGGTGGATACGTAACCTGTCCGAACTGCGGAAAGGTGTACAAGCCGAAGTATCCGAGCAAGGAAGAAGCACCGATGGGGACAATCTGGAGAGAGCAGTGGATGAGTGGGATCTACTCGGATAGATGCTGGGGCGAGTACCTGGGGGTTCGTCAAAATAGAGGTAGAAGGAAGAAAAAGAGGAATTGACCAACTTATTCGGATATTTTCACTTGATCTTCCCTTTTTTAGCTATTCTGCAAAAAATATAGTGTAAGATATTATATAAACTCTATCGATGCAGATAGGAAGGCGTTGGAAGTATTCGGATTTGTTGGAGCGATGATGCGAGGGGAGGATGGGAGAGCCCATTGGATCATAGATGGGCGTTCAATAGGAATAGGGTGTAATATTCAACTTATTTTTAAATGAGGTGTTAAGAAAAATATGAACTTCAAAACATTCGACGTGGATTAAAAACGTTGGAAAAAGGAATAAAGTGATAAAATATCTCGAAGAGAAAGGATTTAAGTTTGATATAATCGAGGATCCATCAGATTATACCGTGAAGATAAGTGTTGGAGTGGATATTGGTCGCAAGAATTATGTTTCGATGCTGAAGAACTCGATAGACCATGGCAGGAAAGGGATGGATATGGTCTTCATAATGAAGGATTTAGCATCCGTAGAGGAGGCGATAATGGAGGGGGCGGAGAAATTGGCGATGGCAAAATGTAACCCCATAGTGGAAGGTGAAGGAGAGCAGAGATGGGTGAGATCGAAGGTGAAGGTAGCCAGAGACGGCGGTGTGTGGTCCGAAGGTCTGCCCCCGGTATAAGAACGACGATATCGATAAAGACTTTGAGATCTTTTGAATACGATCTTGGTGTTCCCGATGAAAAGATTGGGTATACCCTAGGCGATATCCT
>CABGHH010000133.1 GCA_902158745.1 Candidatus Methanolliviera sp. GoM_asphalt | reverse complement strand
CTCCAGCCGCTATAACGGGAATCTTCACCGCGTCCACGGCGCTTGGAACAAGTGTGAACGTCGTTATCTTGTCTCCCCCAACAAGTCCACCGGCTTCTGCGCCCATCATAATAATTGCATCCACTCCAGCATCCTCTGCCCTTTTCGCATGTTCCACTTTTGTCACGACCTGCATTACGTTTATCCCCTCTTTTTTGAGGGTGGATGTGAATTTTTTCGGATTGCCGCCGGACGCCGTAACAACCGAAACTCTCTCTTTTATAACTTCTTCGACGATCTCTTTTGCGTTGGGACTCCATATCGGCAAATTTACTCCAAAAGGATTTTTTGTCAGATCTTTCGTCTTTTTTATCTCTTCTTCTAATCCCCGATCAGTTAAAGGGCTTATGATGCCCAAACCACCGGCATTTGAGACTGCTGACACCAGTTCCGCCGTCGCGATCCATGCCATCGCCCCCTGGATAATGGGGTATCTTATTTCTAACATATCACAGATCTTCGTTCGCATTATCTTTACCTCCTTTACAAATTTTCGCCTCTCTTTAAAAAAATTATCTCTAATTTAAATAGACCCAAACTGCCTTCCCTCTTTGCTGTTGGATACACCAGCCCCATAGGATACTTTTGGAGACTTGGGAAAAGTTTTTAAGTTGATGAAACCACGAAAAGAAAGTCACCACATCATCCTCTTCATAATGAAAAATATCATCATCAAAGGGGCACGAGAGCACAATCTCAAAAATATCACGGTCGAACTCCCACGAAACAAACTTATTGTGATCACGGGCGTCTCCGGTTCTGGAAAATCGACACTTGCGTTTGATACGGTCTATGCAGAGGGACAGCGCCGCTACGTGGAGTCGCTCTCGGCGTATGCCCGTCAGTTTTTAAGCATCATGAACAAACCGGATGTTGATAGTATAGAGGGTCTGTCGCCGGCGATCTCTATAGAACAGAAGACGACCTCAAAAAATCCCCGGAGCACCGTTGGAACGGTGACGGAGATTTATGACTATCTGCGACTTCTCTTTGCCCGTATTGGAACACCATACTGCCCGGTTCACAATATCAGGATTAAGTCCCAGTCGCCAGAAAAGATCGCCGATACCATTGGATTGGAGTTTGACGGTATGGTCACCATCCTTGCCCCCGTCGTCCGACAGAAGAAGGGCACCTATCAGCAGCTCTTCAGAGACCTAAACGATGAGGGATATGCACGGGTCAGGGTAAACGGTCTCATCAGAAGGACAGATGAGGAGATAATGCTTGAGCGTTACAAGAAGCATGACATCGAGATCGTCATCGACCGCTTGGAAACCGATGATAGGTCCCGTCTGGTAGAAGCCTGCGAAGACGCACTTTTGAAATCTGAGGGGCTCATCATTGTCGTCGGTGAAGATGGGGGAGAACGGATCTATTCTGCAACGATGGCATGCCCGATATGTGGAATATCATTTGAAGAGTTGCAACCGCGGATGTTCTCCTTCAACAGCCCTTTCGGTGCCTGCGAGGGGTGCAACGGGCTTGGCATCAAGATGGAATTTGATCCTGATCTGATCATTCCTGATAGGAGAAAGAGCATCGCAGATGGTGCTGTTGCCCTCTACAGAAATTTCATGGATGGCTACCGGATACAGCACCTTTCAGCTGTTGCCAAACACTTCGGTTTTGACATCTTCACCCCCATAAGCGACTTAAAAGAAGAGCAGTACGATGCTCTGATGTATGGCACACCGGAGCGAATCCGGTTCTCTATGCGGATGAAGAATGGAGATGGACACTGGTCGCACACCGGAGCGTGGGAAGGGTTGCTGCCGCAGGCGGAGCGGCTTTATAAGCAGACCAAGTCTGAATATCGGCGGCGGGAACTCGAGAAGTTCATGCAGGTTTCGGTCTGCCCAGTATGTAGGGGAAGACGACTTAAAGAAAAAGTGCTGGCTGTTAAGATCGGGGAAAAGTCCATCGTTGATCTCGCCGATCTCTCCATCTCAGCCTGCATAGAGTTCTTTAATAATCTGAGATTGACCGAAAAAGAGCGAGAGATAGCAGATCAGGTAATAAAAGAGATAAAATCCAGGCTTAATTTTCTGGAGAAGGTGGGGTTAGGGTACCTTACGTTATCTAGAAGTGCCGGTACCCTTTCAGGGGGTGAGGCGCAGCGGATCCGTCTTGCGACCCAGATCGGCTCAAATCTGATGGGGGTGCTCTATGTGCTCGATGAACCCTCGATTGGACTGCACCAGCGGGATAACTACAGACTGATCACTACCCTGCGGAAGCTCCGCGATATGGGCAACACCCTGATCGTGGTGGAACATGATGAGGAGACGATAAGAGATGCAGACTTTATCATCGATATGGGGCCAGGAGCAGGCATCCAAGGCGGGGAGGTGGTTGCCCAGGGAACGCCCAAAGATATCGAAGAAAACCCCCTCTCTCTCACCGGACGGTATCTCTCAGGTGACTTGAAGATTGAGACACCGCGGGTTAGAAGAAGGAGTGATAGGTACATCAGAATTTTGGGATGTAGGGAGAATAACCTAAAAAAGATCGATGTGGAGATCCCAATAGGTGTCTTTACAGTCATCACAGGAGTATCGGGCAGTGGGAAGTCTACACTCATCTACGATACGCTCTATAAAGCCCTCATGAAGAATATCCATAACTCAAGGACGGCTCCCGGTGCCTACGATGATCTCCAATTAGATACTGCAATCGATAAGGTCCTCGTGATTGACCAGAGCCCTATCGGACGAACCCCACGCTCCAACCCTGCGACCTATACCAAGGTATTTGATGAGATAAGAAGGGTCTTTGCAGAGACGAGAGAGGCAAAACTTAGAGGATATAAAGCAGGAAGGTTCTCGTTCAACGTGAAAGGCGGGCGCTGTGAAGCCTGTAAGGGAGAGGGACTCATCAGGATCGAGATGAACTTCCTGCCCGATGTTTATATTGAATGTGAAGAGTGCAAGGGAAAGCGATACAACCGTGAGACTCTCGAAGTCACCTACAAGGGAAGATCCATCGCTGATGTACTTGGTATGAGTGTTGATGAGGCAATGGGATTTTTTGAAAAGATTCCCTCTATCAGGAACAGGTTAGAGAAGCTCTCCCGTGTCGGACTCGGCTATATCAAGCTTGGGCAGAGCTCAACCACCCTTTCAGGTGGAGAAGCACAGCGGATCAAAATAACACGGGAACTGGCAAAGAAGGCGACTGGAAGGACAGTCTATCTATTAGACGAACCGACAACCGGACTTCACTTTCATGATGTCAAGAAGCTTATCGGAGTGTTAAACGATCTTGTGAGAAGAGGAAATACGGTGGTTGTGATTGAACACAATCTCGATGTCATCAAGTCGGCCGACTACATCATCGACCTTGGACCGGAGGGGGGCGATGAAGGAGGATACATCGTCGCCACAGGCACACCCGAAGAGATTGTGAGGGTTGAAGAGTCCTATACCGGACAGTTCCTTGTGGGGAGGGTATAACCATGATCGATCTTGCTTTAGCCTTTCAGACGCAATAATTTATATCATATATCTTGGTAGTATCTCTCGTGTTTAAAGATATAATGGTGATGGGGGCAGGGGCAATCGGAAGCCTTATTGGTGGGCTTGCGACGAACTCGGGGCATAATGTAGCGCTTATCGGAAGGGAGTGGCAGATCAAAGAGATCAGAGAGAGTGGATTGCACATCTCTGGTCTCGATGATCTTTGTGTCTATCCAGAAGCCTATACAGATCCTATCGAGGCGGATCTGATATTCATGACGGTGAAATCGTACGACACGGAAACAGCCGCCAGGATTTTATTGCTGAGGGAAGAGAGCGTCGTTTTGAGCCTCCAGAACAGTATCGGAAACGGAGAGAAGATTGGAAGAATAATGGGTATCAAACACGTTTTGGGAGGTGTAACGTCGCAAGGTGCTTTACTTCTGGGTCCTATTCTCGATGGGTCGAAGATAGAAACGGAGGTCACGACGGAGATAAAGAGAGAACTATGGAACAAACTCATCATAAATGTTGGAATAAATGCCATCACCGCGATAACAGGTCTCGAGAACGGTTATATCTATAAGATGAAAAACTTAAGAGAATTATCGAGAAGATGTGTGAGAGAGGCGTTGAAAGTTGCCGAAAAAGCTGGAATCGATACCGACGTGAGAGAAGAAGATGTCTTAAATGTTGCGAAATTGACCGCCGAAAATAGATCTTCGATGCTCCAAGATCTGGACAGAGGGAGAAAAACCGAGATAAACGAGATAAATGGGGTTGTCGTAGCTCTTGGGGAGAAATATGGTGTCAAATGCGAGGTGAATGAGGCGCTCCTTTTTTTATTGAAGGCGATAGAAGAGGCAAAATTTTGATTTGGTAGAGAAGAAGAATATGCCCGGACAAGTTCAATCAGGCCGTGCTGGAATTTTTGGCAAGTGTGGAATAAAAAAAGAAACATTTATATGAGACAGACGAATAAAATGAGACAAAAAAAGGAGAAGAAAAATGTCGCATAAATCAACCATCGAGGATGCCTACAGTATCCCTAGGACAGCTCCACTCTACGGCAGACCGCCGTTTGAATACCGAGATAGCTGGCAAATGTATATCCCGTTTAAGACAACCCCAGAGGCCATCAGAGAACTGGTTCCAGAACCTCTTGTCCCGAACCCCGACAACCTCATGTTAATTATTGCCAGTCGCCTTAAAGCCAGCGGTTTGGGTCTCTACAATGAGGTGATTCTAGTTGTCCCATCGGCCTTCAATGAAATGTCCGGCCAATATACTGTGTATCTCTACTTAGACAAGGATGTTCCTATTGCAGCTGGCCGGGAGATTTGGGGATGGCCTAAGAAAGAGGCTCGTA
>CABGHH010000132.1 GCA_902158745.1 Candidatus Methanolliviera sp. GoM_asphalt | reverse complement strand
TCCTACCTGTCCGTCATCTCCCATCTCGGCAGAGGTGCCGGTAACCGTCAAATAAACTCCGTTTTCCCCCCTATTCTTCCGATCGAGTGCATTCAAAGATATTTTGACCTCTCGCTCACTCATTCCATCTATCTGTAACTGGATATCTTCCAAGATCTCTTCTTTCTGCCTGAAATAATCCTTCTCATCTGCAACAAATCTATCCACAAAAGAGTTGGCGATCGTCACGTTTATGTTATCTTTTATGCGGCACGCCATCACCTTGACGTCTTCCCCGCTCACCGGGAATCTCCTCTTAAAATCTTCTGAATTTATATATCGCTCAGTCTCATAGACCATCTTTTCTGTGCAGGAGAGAGGAGCATAAGCCATTCCAAGAGAGGTGTCGTTTGCTTCCGGCATTTCGCCTTCTCTTTCAAAGATATCACTAAGATTTCCGGAGCCGCCCTTCGTCTCCACCTGATACCTGATCTCTTCTTCCGGATCCAGGAACCTGAAATTTTTTTTTATCCAGTCTTTGGTCGACCTCAAAGCGATCTCTTTTATCGGTATATCTTCCCCATCCACTTCTTCGACCGCCCTTCCGGAGAAGAAGATGAGACTTGGTATGATAACTTCCCCTCCGCCAAATTTTGGCTCCGTCTTCCCTCCAACCACATCCCCCTTATCGACGTTATGGTGAAGTATGCGTCCAAACCTCTTCAGATATTCTCTACAGAGGGCGAGAGAGAACTCTTCCATTATGCTGTCAATCATGAAGTCGGGATGCCCAAGCCCCTTCCTCTCGACGATCTCTATATTTTGATCTTCGATCAAAACCCCTCTGATCCTCTCAACTTCTATCATTCCCACAGCATCACCAAAAGTAAGGAAATCAGATCCTTCTTCCCAATATTCTCGTCCTATCAACCCTCACCGATGTAGGTGCTATTATAACCTGATCCTCTCCCACTCCAGCGACATCTCCCCTTATATCTTCTGCCATCTGTTTCAAATCCCTTAAAACTCTATTTAGAGCTATTTCATCATTTTTTATCAGAGATATATCAAGTATAACGATATTTCCCCCGTAAACCTCTTTTTTAATCGCCGAAAGTTCGTTTGTGCTCGCCATCTTTCCGACCTTTATATACATCTTTGCCTCTTCTTCCGCCACCCCTTCGTATTCAGATAGGTCGATCTCCTTGTAGTCCTCCACCGTTGCTGAAGATCCAGAACTTTTCTTAAACCAATTTACCATTTTTTACACCTCGCAACTTCTATTTTACATTGTATCTGTTCACCCATACTTTAACATATTGGTTCGACAGATTTAAATATAGATTAAGATTGCTTCTAAAAGCAGATGAAGCAATTAAATTATTTTTTTATTGAGGGAAAGAGATGAGCAATAGGCCTTTGGATCTTTTGAGCAGCGTCTTGAATTCGCCAATAATTGTCAAGTTAAAAGATGGTAGGGAGTTTCGGGGGAACTTACAGGGGTATGATATGCACCTAAATTTGGTTTTGGATGACACAGAAGAGATCAAGGATGGAAAGAACGTTAAAAAGTATGGAACGATGATAATTAGGGGAGACAACGTCATTTACGTCTCCCCTTAGGGGGATTTATGTCAAAAGGAACTCCATCAATGGGTAAACGTAACAAAACTGTGCACATAAGATGCAGGAGGTGTGGAGAGGTGGCATTTCACCGAAGAAAGAAAGTATGCGCCTCGTGCGGCTTTGGTAAAGGGGGGAAGAGAGAGAAATATAGTTGGCGCACGAAGGGATGATCGTGAATCGATTCTGAATGACTGCAAATGGAACATTTGCAAATGATAAGAGAAGAATGTGGTGTTATAGGCGTTAGCTTTTCGCGTGAGAGTTCCTTAGACGTTTCTTATCAACTTTATTACGGCCTTTATGCCCTGCAACATCGCGGTCAAGAATCTGCGGGAATGGCCGTTTTTGATAAGGGGCGGGTAAACCTATATAAAAATATGGGGCTTATATTCGAGGTTTTCAACAAGAAATTGGGCAAACTCGACGGAAGTGCCGGCATAGGACATGTAAGATATTCTACTATTGGAGAATCAAATATAGAGAACAGTCAGCCGTTTCTCATCAATCACAAAGGCAAGGCGTTTGCTATCGTCCACAATGGAAACCTCGTAAATTATCGTAAGCTAAGATCCAATGCAGAGAGAAGAGGAGAGGTCTTCACATCCACATCAGATTCTGAGGTGATGCTACATCTGATCATCGGAGAAGTGAGAGACGAAAGAGAGATCACGCCTGCCATCTCGGCAGTAATGGAGAAGATGAAGGGATCATATTCTGCCATTCTTCTTGTGGAGGATTGCATCATCGCATTCAGAGATCCGCTCGGGATCAAACCACTTTGCATCGGGAGAATTGATGGCGGGTACATCGTTGCCTCCGAGAGTGTAGCCATTGATACGTTGGATGGAGAGTTTATAAGGGACGTAATGCCTGGGGAAGTCATAATCCTGAAGGATGGTAAGATTATAAGAGAGGAGAGGCTTATTGAGCTTGAAAATACGGCTCATTGCATGTTTGAATACGTCTATTTCGCGAGACCAGACTCCGTCATTGATGGAAGATCTGTCTATGATGTTAGGAGAAGAATAGGCGAGATTTTAGCGGAGAAATCAAATATCGACGCAGATTTCGTCTCACCAACGCCGGACTCGGGCGCCACCTTTGCTATAGGTTACGCGAAGAGATCAGGTCTGCCATATATCGAGAGCTTGATCAAGAACAGATACGTGGGAAGAACATTTATAATGCCCGAGCAGAACGAGAGAGAATTAGCGGTTCGTCTCAAATTGAATCCGATTAAGACAAATATAGATGGAAAGAGAATCGTTCTCGTCGATGATAGCGTCGTTCGGGGAACGACGTCGAAGAGGATAGTAAGAATGCTCAAGAAGAGCGGTGCAAAGGAAGTTCATCTCTGCGTGGGATGTCCACCGTTGATATCTCCATGTTACTTTGGAGTGGATTTCACGACGAAAGATGAGCTTGTGGCATCCAAAAAAAGTGTAGAAGAGATTTTAAAGATCATCGGGGCGGACTCTCTCCATTATATAAGTGTGGAAGACCTGATAGAGGCAATAGGTAAAAAAAGAGAGGATATCTGTCTGGCATGTTTGACCGGTGAATATCGCATAAAAGTTTCGGAAATTTAGTTTTAGCTCTTCTTCGCACCTTTTTCGCCGCGCCTTTTGCGTGTTCGAGGTCTATAGTTTTTAATCTTATCAACTCTGCTCTTTGATATCTTCGTGAAGAGATCATTTTCAGGAACGCTTAACGGAGGGTAGGAACTCATCATCGTGTTCTGATCCGTTTGTTTGAGACACCCGTCCGCGATCAGATCCTTTATTATCGGATCCACCATACTTATGTCCTCCCCATACTCCGATAAAAACTCGATGATGTCCTTTACGGCAACCCCCCGTCTGTTTAGAAATGAGGTTAGAGAATCATAAAATGAATTCTGCGCGAACCCATTGACCGCATACAAAATCAGCCTCCTCATCTCTCTTTCTCTCTCTTCCATCTTTATTTAAAAATCTCCGATTTTTAAGTCTGAAAATGTTCCATTTTCAATCACCTAAAGACACGCTCTATGAACGGGACTACATCCTTCTTTCTTGACATTGCTCCATCAAGATATAAAGAATTATCTTTCACCGGTTTTTTGAACGCTTCCTCTGCCTTTGACCTGTCTCCAACCACAAATAATTTAGATGCTCTCTCTACGATGTTGACCACCATAAAAGATAGGAGGGAATAATTATTCTTGTCCTTAAGTTTCTCCAATTCTTGCATCAATTCATCCATTCTCTCTTCGCTCTCTCTGAAGTCCACTACTCTTATCTGCCCGATACCTACCTTATCTTCTCCGAACTCAAAATCTTTGAAATCGGATAATATGATCTGTGAAGCAGTTAAACCCTTTAAATTGGATTTTTTCCTGTTGACCTTCATGCCAAACATTTTAATATCTTCTATTCCTGCGATTGGAGCCAATTTCTTCACCATCTCGAAATCTCTCTCTGTGGTGGTTGTAGAGGTAAGAACAATAGTATCTGAGAGGATAGCTGAGAGAAGTATTCCTGCAATCTTTCTCTTAATCTTACCAATATATCTCTCTGCGATCATTGTGGCGGTAGATCCGACAGGTTCGGTGTGAAAGATTATTGGAGAAGAGTAAGAGAAATTTATCTTGTGATGGTCTATCACCTCTAAGATCTCTGCCTGATCCATGTTATCTACTGATTGCGAGAGCTCGTTGTGATCGACCAGGATGAATCTCTTCCCACTCCCGTCAGATATGAGGATCGGAGGATCGAGATCAAAATATTCCAAGACATAGCTGGTCTCCGCATTTATCTCTCCGCATCTGGCCGCCACAACGTTCTCGCCTTTAAAATATGCGTAGGCGATCGCGGAACATATTGAATCCGTATCGGGGTTTTTATGACCTATGACATAAATATCTCCCATCACTTTCTAAAGAAGAATCATCCTTTATTAATTTTTGTCTCGATAGTGCTCTATTGAATAAACCGTAAGTTTTTCACACATTACTAATATTTAGCCAATGGTAAATGGGAAAATGGCGAAAAGAAAGAGTAAAGAGAAGAGAAATTGGAGTGAATATAACGAGGCTTTCAAATTAGAATCATAACATAAAAAACTATCGATATTTTTCGGCATTCGGGAATAAGAATAGATCGTGCTATTTTTCGAAGTTTTGATTAGAATAGAGCTGTCAACTTATTGGGAGTTGACAATTACATGCTCTGAAATAAACTGTGCTTTTCTTCAAAGAAGATAAGCAACGATCTCATTGCAAGGGCGC
>CABGHH010000131.1 GCA_902158745.1 Candidatus Methanolliviera sp. GoM_asphalt | reverse complement strand
GTTGTAGCTCTCATCAGCCTATCGCCCTTTAAAGCTCTATCAACGCTTATCATGTCTGATTATAGTTGTAGTACCAAATTAATAGCTTTTTGGTGGTGATAGTATTAATTGGCGACGTGTCCAGTGTAAGAAATGAGTTAGAAATGGGCTATAACCCACTATTATGCAACAAGTCTAAAGAAGATAACCGATAAATTGGAGCATATTTTTTTAAATATTAACAAAAGAAAGTACAAGAAGCGTGAATATACTGAAGAACAGATAAAAAAGGCTCTAACTGGAAAATACAGGAAATATATCGCGTATTATCTTGAGGGAAGTGATGGAGAGCTATCATTTGACTTTTGGATCATCGATGACCTCGTAAAAGAGGATTCAAAGCTGGATGGAAAGTATATTATCGTAACAAATATCTACGAGTACACAAAATCGCAACTGCTCAATTGCGTATAAATCGAGGTTTATCGTTGAATCTCGGATTCGAAATCTAAAGAGCGATATCAAGGTTCGACCGCTCTTCCTTCAGAATGATGAAAGGATCGAATCGCTGGTATTCGTGATAATCCTTGCTCTTATGGTCTATTCAATACTTGAAACACTCTGCAGGCGTGAAAATATCAATATCACCAGTAGAACACTCTTAGAAATATTCGGTAAGTTATCATTGATAAAACTGGTAGATAATGATGGAGAGATTTTAATTCTTGAAGATCTCAGTTATTATCATTGGGAGTGAGGCGTTAAAGCGGCTGAGATTTCCGATGCATGGGGTGTACATCGAGAATTGTTGCTAGGGTGTAGCGGAGGCTATCGATGGATTTGGAAGAGATGAAGGAAAAAGAGGTTGTTTGCGATAAAAGTTGGTAGATTGGATGGGATTGTGATGGGGAAGGATATGTTTTGGTTGTTGGGTTAGGGTATATTGATGGAGTATGGGTGATACGTTTTTATGTGGTGCGGAAAATAAGTTATAAAAAACTTTATCTTCTGCAATATTTAGACGGGAGATGAAGATGATAGAGAAGTACGATCTCATCATACCCCCGGGCGTTTCCCAATCCACAATCGTCGATGTGGTCAAAAAATTTGATGTCGATGTGGCGGAGAGGGAAGTGCAGGTCAATTATGCGATTGGAACTGAGGATAAAGTTGTGAGAAATATTTTGGTCTTTAGAGGAGATCACGAGACGTTGAAGGAGGTTGAATCATTCATCGAGCGAGAATTGGCGGATAAGATCGAGAAGTCATTTCATTTTGAGCGGTCACTTTAAGATATCTAGAAGGATGGTCCTCTCCATAACAAGTTTCGGTATCTTATCCTCGCCGACCGCCTCGATCTCCTCCTTAGTTATGCCAAAAAATTCCATTATCTTCTCCTTTTTAGATATATCATATCTTAGGAGGTCTTTCTCTTCAATCACATATCTATCTTTTATCTCTTTCTCCAGATTCTCTGTATTATCCCCATACAGGATGAATAAAGCGTCATTCTTTCCTTTTTTAATCCCTATCTCCATCGCCTTATCTATATTCCTCTTTCCAGAGAGATAAAGCATTATCTCGATAGATAGATCCCTTGATATGTTCTTTCCACTTTTAAAAGAATTTAAAGCTTTTTTAACCGCAAATTCGACGTGTTCTCTTCCCACGATAAAATCTGCATTTACCACCTGAACCACAGAATCTTCCGAGAGATCTCTGACCTCTTCTATGAACTTCGTCGGATCTTTTATCTCGATAGCACCACCAAATATCTTAAGCTTCATTTTCATTCAACTGCTTCAAGATTGAGGAAGCGATCTTTACATCTATTCCCTTTATATTTGATAATTCTTTGATCTTTGCGTTCCTTAAATCCTCTAAAGATCTGTATCCTGCGTTGTATAGGGCTCTCGCCCTTACCCTTCCAACAGAACTTAAACTCACGAGACCCAGAAGATCTTCTTTTATTCCATCTTTGATCCTCATCGAGAGATCTTTTATTTTGGCAGAATACGATATCTTGAGGTATCCTGCGATCGAAGACATCGAGCGGAGCAGCCATTCGGATGCCTCCACCTTATTGTATAGATCTCCAGGCCCAATGTTATACTTCCCACATATCTCCTTCTCCGTCCTCTCCTCTATCCAGTCTCGCAAGAGAAGTGCGGTCTTCAATGAAGATAGTATCCAATCATCGACCACTAAACCATCTATATGGTGAAATAGTTTCTCGTTTGAATTAAGAAGGTTGGATAATATCAGATCTTCTCCCTTTCTCAGATAGATCGTCTTCATATCAGGTGTCAGACAGATAATATGGAGAAACGTCAGATCGTCTTCAAAATTTTTGGTCTTCTCAAGCCCTTCGATCATCATCGAGGCCGATAATGGATCTATGTACAGTCTGGAGACAAGTTTTCCAAGCTCTGTTGGAGAGAGGGCATATTCTTTATTCAAATATTCTTCGGCTCTCTTGAATTCGGCCGAATTGCTCAAAGATCTTCGATTTGCGACTACTTCAGTCGTATAGATAAAATCCTTCTCCCCCAAAAATTGCAGGACACCTCTCAACAGATCCTCGATCCTCCAAAGATCTTGTTGATGGGCAAAAAATGTGGTGGAGAAGAATTCGAGGAGTTCTTCAAAGTTTTTGGCAAAGCCGACGATTGTGGATAGCACGTGGGACCTTAAAGCGTTTTCTGTACCGAGTTTGCTCCACATATTCTCTGGTTCCGCCCTTATGTAATTTTCAAAGAGATATTCCTGCTCTTGCTCGCTCTTCGAGATTGCTATCGCCTCACCATAAGGATCCAATCCCGGTCTTCCCGCCCTCCCGGACATCTGCTTGTAATCCAGCACCGGTATCGGTTGAAGCCCGTAATTTGATGTGTATCGCCTATAACTAGTTATAATGACCCTCCTAGCCGGAAGATTTACCCCCGCCGCGAGTGTCGGGGTACAGGTCAAGACCCTCAATGTCCCATCCTTGAAATTCTCTTCTATCATCCTTCTATGCTCGTTGGATAGCCCTGCATGGTGGAAGGCGACACCAGATCTTACCGTTTGGGCAAGCAAGGAACTGAACTCTGTATCATCTATCTCCGATATTATCTTTGCGGCCTCTTCCCTCTTTCCATCGTTCTTTAGGTGATTTCCCAGAAATTTGGATATCTTCTTCGCATACAGCTGTGAATTTCTTCGTGTATTTGCAAAGACGAGGCATTGCCCTCCTTCCTCGATCGCGTCGCCGACTAATGAAAGGGTGGGGTCCTTCGTCCCCCCATTAATCACTCTCTTATCTTCAAAAGCCCCTTTATCAAAATAGATGGTATCCTTGAGGTATATACCATCAAATAGATCTATAGGCCTCCAATCACTCAAAACAAGTTTTGCACCGAGCCAATCAGCTATCTCGTGTGCGTTACCGATGGTTGCGCTAAGTCCCAGTATCTGGATGTTCTGGTTCATCCTTCTAAGCCGTGAAATTGTTATCTCTAACGTAGGGCCCCTATCTGCCGAATTGATCAGGTGTATCTCATCTATCACCACCGCGCTCAATTCCTCTATCCACCCCACACCGTTTCTAATCAAAGAATCGACTTTCTCTGATGTGGCTACAAGGATGTCGTAGTCTCCAAGCCGTTCATCATTGGATTCGTAATCTCCGGTCGATATTCCCACCCTGATTCCAAATTTCTCAAATTCTTTGAATCTCCGATACTTCTCGCTCGCCAACGCCCTCAAAGGAACGATATATAATGCCTTTCCTCCTTCTTCCAACGATTTTAACATCGTTAACTCGGCTATCAACGTCTTTCCGCTCGCAGTTGGAATGGCGACGATCAAGTTCTCTCCTTTCAATACTCCTGATTCTATCGCATCTTTTTGGGGTGGATAAAGCTCTCTTATACCGGATTCTATATAAAAATCAATTATCTCCTTCGATATACTTCCTTCTAACTCTTTTAGTTCCATCTTATCTCTTTTTCACGAATAACCGCAAATCTTCTTGACGGTGAAAGATGTTGGCAATAAGTGGCCGCTCATCATTATAGTACTTCTCTATGAAGGCAACATAATCTTCTAGTGAAGCAACCGCCCTCTTGTTATTACCTTCCTTTATGGATCCTACAGCATCCTGCAGAATTCCAATCTCAATCTCAATCTGTGATGATATGTCACAAACATTGCCGCGGCAGGAACCGGCATCAGCTCGCCATACATGTGACTCTTTCATATCTATTATCTTTTCTATATCGGCGATACACTCCATTTTCTTTGAAAGCGAAGTTAATTTCTCCTCAATAGCCCTAATATCTTTTCTAACGCCCTCTTTATCTATCATAAACATTTTTTTCATCCTTGAACCTCTCAAATTAAAATGATAACGTAAAAAGCTATCTACAGCAACTTCGTTGATCACCATCTAAAAAAGTACATTCAAACATATCAAAACCACTTGGGGGCGTTGAGGGTTGATCATCTTTTGGTCGAAAGTCGAGTTTATTTGGTACCATCGATTTTTCTAGTGATTTTCAACTTTTTCACATTTTTCAATAGCCATTTTTTGCATGTTAGAAGATGTTAAAACATATTTTACGCAATTTTTTTATATTTCTCATCATTATGTTTTAGATAATGGTGAAAAACCAGAAAACAGTTCATTTTTACTTACCTTCACGTGCCCCACACCTATAGATTCTTTGACGTTATTTTTAAATATCTATCTCTCTTACGTAGATAAAGAGAAGATGGGTTTACGTGAAAATAATTGAGCAGATATCGGATTTTCTAAATCCACTAAAGGTTGATATCTCACTGTATACGGCTATTTTTGAATTGATCATCACAAAAATTAAGGGACCTATATTTTCGATACGGGCGGCAAATAAACGAGGAATTC
>CABGHH010000130.1 GCA_902158745.1 Candidatus Methanolliviera sp. GoM_asphalt | reverse complement strand
GCAACAAGCCCGTATCGCTGAAAAATAAGCGCCATAGCTATTATCAGCGGAAGCGAAAACAGCGTTCCAAACACCACCACCTTGACCAGCTCCACATGCGTTGCATCTGATATGACATTCGTCATACCTGCCATTCTCGGACACAGGATGAACAAAGCAAAGGCTGCCGATGCGATTATCAGTTCTTTCATTTTTTCCCGTTGTATATACGGTATAACTTCTTTCCATAAAATAAGACACTGATTTACACAGATTTTTCTTTTGTTCTTGTTGAGCTGGGCTAACGGCATTGCTCTTTCCATCTGTGTTAATCTGCGTTAATCTGTGTCACTAATTTCTTCTCTTACTTCTTAATCTTAGTTTATTGAGCATAATCGTCTTTGCAATTTTAGCGGTGCTTTCTTCAAGACTCACGAGGTTTCCTTTACCGTTATACAAATATTCCACCGCCATCTCGGCACCAATCGTGTTTGCCCAGAACATACCTTCCGAAGTGAGTTCGATGATGTTCTTAGCGATTATCAGCTCGCCTCTATCTACACCTCGTTTCAGTGTCCCGGCAAACGCCTCAAGCGGCTCAAAACCCCATTCCCTTCTCGGTGTTTCAATGTCTATTCTGCCGTATTGTATTTGCGATACGCACCATAACACAGGAATGACATTCTCAGGCACGTTAAAAACGTTTCCCACGGTGTTCTTGTTCTTATTCTGGATGTATTTTCCACTTGTAGAAGGGTGTTTCAGGAAGCAGTCAGCCAGAAAACCCGTTGCTCCTGCACCTAACCCTAAAACGTTCCCTAAACGGTTGAAATACGTAGAATACTGGAATTTATCACGCCCGTTTGTAAAATGATTGATGTTCAGGTGCCGGTATCCATTATCTTCCAGAAAGCTCTTTACCGTCCCAAAAGCGCCCTTTGCCGTTTCAATCGGTGGCGCCTCAAACTTTTTGGATATTGCCGTTTTGGGGCTGTATATCAAGGGATAAAGTGAAACCCCATCCGTACCTATCTCTATGACTTTTTGCAAGTCTGTAATTACGTCTGATTTACCCTGTCCTGGAATATCGTACAGAAGGTCTATGGAAAGGAGCGGAAAAAACGCTCGCACCGTGTTTAATTTCTCGATAACTTCTTCACCCTCTCCTCTTCTTCCAAGCGTTTTTCGTAAACCGCGATTGAATGTTTGAACACCTACACTCAGGCGATTGACACCCAATTCCACAAGCAGGTTCATTTTAGCTTCTGTGAGTTCGCTTACCGTTGTTTCAACACTGATTTCCGCATCGGGCTCGATTTGAAAATGTTCCCTGAGCCCCGTAAACAACAACTTGAGGTCTTCTGACGAAAGTGACGTGGGAGTGCCACCGCCTATGTACACGGTTTCCACAGGAGAAAAGTAATCGCCCCATGCACTCGCTTCTTCCAGAACCGAGTTCACGTATTTTGTTGTATGCGAAGGATGCGAAGGCAACTCCTTTGTGAGAATACAAAAGGTGCATTTACCGGTGCAGAATGGTATGTGGACATATAACGCACCCTTTTCCGGTCCTTTTTGCTCTAATCTATCGAACAGCCATTCGATACGCTTCTTTTTGAGGTACGGGAAAAACGGGAACAGCGTATCATGATGAGATTTTAGCCATTTTCTCGTGTTGCTTTCCATGTATCTTCTAATTTTGATTTTATTCATTTAAAAACCATCAAAAAAAAAACGTAGTGCTCACCTTCGCTGGCGTCATTTATCGCCGTCTGTACCGATGTGTCGTTGAAATGTGCCTTTTCTGGAACTGCTTCACTCCACCAGCCAGTTTCGTTGACGTGTATATTTACATGCTTTTCTTCTTCTTATACGCTCTCTATTTTCCCGTCCATGTTCAATTCAGCGACAATATATGCAATAGGGAATACCATTTCCCGTATGACTTCTTCGTTCCGGATAATGAACCATGATTCCGTGACGAGGTTTGATAACTCCTTGAAGCTGAACTTATGAAAAAAAGGGAAACCTGCTACGAGTTTGAAAATTCCTTTTTCTTCCATTTTCTTCTTCGCTTCGCCAACCATCAACGGTGAAATGTCCACACCATACACCTATTTTGCTTGCTCAGCTACCTTTAGCGAAATCGTACCCGTACCAGTAGCAACTTCTAATACGGTGTTCCCAACACCAGCGTCTTGCGAGATTTTGTCCACCAAAGACGAGTAAAATCCCCAATACTTCTCTATCCCACGATCGTACTTAGGAGCGTACTTATCCCAGTATTTTCTCTCTTTCTCAACCCTTATGTTGTCTTGCATGTTTGTTTCTTTCTTCATTTTTTATTTCTCTGCATAGCTCAACTGAATGAACCGCTCCAGACTCTTCACCTCAACCGTCTGAAATCCTGCCTGTTTAAGCATAGATTCCATCTCTTGGTTTTTGTAGAGATGCATGGAATGAGACCAGAGCACAAACAACAATTTTGGCAATATTGAATCTTCTGTTGATGTGATAACCAGACGTCCACCCGGCTTTAGAACACGGTAAAATTCAGTCAAAACATTCATGGGCTTGTCAATAAAGAAAAACATATTGCTAGCCGTGGCGCAGGTAAAAGAATTGTCGTCCCAGGGCAATGATTCCGCATTTCCCTGAACTATTTCAACCCTACCTTCAGATACGGCTTCGTGATTCTTTTCTCTTGCAATCTGAACCATATCAGAACTATGGTCTATCGCCTTGGCATGTTTTACCGTTTCCAGTGCCATATTTAGCAAAACCCCTCCTCCACAACCAATTTCAAGAAATATGTCATCTGGTTTCAGTTGAAGTTTATCCAGAGTCCCGCGGAAAGACTTATAATGCCCGCGTGGATTGCTATACATCCTTCTCGCAAATGATCCTGATGGTTTCCTTGCGGTCCTATCAACGAATTCATCTAACATTTTATTGTTGCTCCTTTATTATCTTCCACCCTCTTGCCTTTTGACGCTTCTCCCAGAACCGACGGTACAATCCATCTCTGGATACAAGCTCAGAATGCTTGCCTTGCTCTATTACCGTCCCTTGATCAACAACCAGGATCTGATCAGCAGTGGTGATGGTGGAGAGCCGATGGGCAATGATGATCAGCGTCTTTGATCTGACAAGGGAGTTGATTGCACCCTGGATCAATATCTCGTTTTCCGGATCCACATAAGCGGTGGCTTCATCCAGTATCACGATCGGAGCATCCTTTAACATAGCACGGGCAATTGCGATCCTCTGTTTTTCCCCACCACTCAGACGTTCACCAAGCTCACCGATTCTTGTGTCATAACCATCAGGATAGGATGCCTTCAGCCGCTCCCGCTCCCGCCGGATCTGCTCGCTATCCGATGCACCGCCTGCCTGTGCTGCTGCAAAGGCTTCGTAAATCCCCTTCATGATGCGAATTTATACCCCCTCACGCTCTGCTGCTCGTCCCACATTCTGCGGTAGAGCCCGTCTTTTTTCATCAGCTCCTGATGTGTCCCTTGCTCCACAAGACGCCCCTCATCCAGCACCGCAATGGCATCTGCATTCACAACGGTATTAAGACGGTGGGCAATTATGACCACGGTTTTGCTCTGAACAAGGCGGTCGATCGCTTCCTGAATATAGAGTTCGTTCTCCGGATCGAGGCTTGCCGTTGCCTCGTCAAGGAGGATGATCGGTGCATCCTTGAGGATGGCGCGGGCAATGGAGATGCGCTGCTTTTCGCCTCCGGAGAGGGTGCTTCCCCCTTCGCCGACCATGGTCTCATATCCATCGGGAAGTCGGTCGATAAACTCGTGACAGCGTGCCTCTCGGGCTGCGGCGATAACCTCCTCCATTGCGGCGTTCTTGTTTCCCACCCGGATATTGTTGAGGATGGTATCGTTAAAGAGGTAGACATCCTGGAATACCATGGAGACGGACGAAAGGAGGATATCCGGGTCAAAGCTCCGGATATCCTCGCCGCCCATCCGGATCGCTCCACCGTTTACGTCCCAGAACCGGGCGATCAGCCGGGTCATGGTGGTTTTTCCCGAACCGGAAGGACCGACGAGAGCAACAAGGGAGCGCTCGGGTACCTTAAAGCTCACATGTTTGAGCACTTCGGTTTCATGGTATCGGAAGGAGACGTCGCCGAATTCAATATCAAAGGATGAAGGCTTAAGACCGGGCTTTGATCCCGTTAAGGGGGCAGTCGCCCTGAGATCGTTCAATCGCTCAATGCCCTGCTGGTAGTAGTTAAGTTCCGCCATATACATCGTCACCTGGATCAGCGGCTCGTAGACCCGGGTACCCAGGACAAGGAACATCACATAGACTGGCAGTGATACCGTTCCGGCAAAAAGAAAGGTAAGCCCGAAGAGTATGATTAAGGTAAGCCCTGCGTTAAGCACAAAACTCGAAAACATGATGGTGGGACCGGCGCCAGCCTCAAGCTTGATACAGAGGTTCTTGAGTCTGCGGAAGGTCTTTTCAAGCCGGTCGAATTTTGCCCCGGTAAGATTGAAAGCTTTGATCAGCCGCATTCCATGGATGTATTCCAGCATTATGCTGGAGGCATCGATACCCGCCTTCCGCCTCTTCTTTCCGAAATGGGTAATAAAAGCCTTCGAGATAAAGGTAAAGGGGATAGCGAGAGGAATCACCAGCGCGGAAACCAGCGCAAGCTGCCAGCTCTGGGTCGCCAGAACAATAAGCAGAAAAGTAGGCATAACGATAGCGCCGATAATCTGCGGCAGAAGATGACTGAGAATAAACTCGACATTGGCGTAATCTGTGATCAGATATGATCCGATGTCCCCGGGATCCTTTGAGTTGAAAAAGCCCATCGGAAGCTTGCGGAGGTGATCGGCAATCGAAAGCCGCCCGTCGGCGCAGAGATCGTAGCTTTTATAGT
>CABGHH010000129.1 GCA_902158745.1 Candidatus Methanolliviera sp. GoM_asphalt | reverse complement strand
GTGAAATCACTAGATTTTTAATAGTATGTCTGATACTGAAATACTAATAAACTGGAATCGAAATAACAAACGCACCTTTTTGGTAGGATATAAGATTAATAAATCGCAAGAGTAAAATGTGAAAATCACTAGATTTTTGGACTGTGCCAAATAAACGAAACTTTTATATAGAACCACTAACCTACTTTTAGTCAAAATTGGAGGACTAATGAAATGGCTCAATTGGGTGGAACACCGATTTTAATTCTGAAAGAGGGAACCGAGAGGAGAAAGGGAAGAGAAGCGCAGTCCGGAAATATAGCTGCCGCCAAGGCCGTTGCAGAATCTGTCAGGACGACCCTTGGACCTAAGGGGATGGATAAGATGATCGTCGATTCTATGGGAGACGTGACGATAACAAATGACGGAGTTACCATACTTAAGGAGATGGATATAGAACATCCCGCGGCGAAGATGATGGTCGAGGTCGCGAAGACTCAGGATGACGAGGTTGGGGACGGCACGACGACCGCTGTCATCTTTGCAGGAGCGCTTCTGAAGGGTGCGGAAGAGCTTATAGATCAGGAGATACATCCAACCGTCATTGCAAAAGGTTACAAGATGGCATCGGAGAAGAGTTATGAGATCCTAGACGGGATGGCAAAGGATATCTCCAAAGAAGACGAAGAACTGCTCAACAAAATTGCGATGACTTCTCTAACAGGAAAAGGCGCGGGGATGGCGTCTGATCCAGTTGCCGGTCTCTGTGTGGGCGCGGTAAAGGATATCGAAGAGGATGGCGAGGTAGATTTAGACAATGTGAGTATAGAAAAGAAGCATGGGAAAGGTATAGAAGACAGCGTGCTCGTGAACGGTATGGTCATCGACAAAGAGGTCATACATCCTGATATGCCAAAGAGAGTAAATGATGCGAAGATAGCACTCATCGATTCAGCATTTGAGATCGAGAAGACCGAGATAGATGCAAAGATACAGATAACCACTCCAGAACAGATGCAGGCGTTCCTAAGCGAAGAAGATAAGATGCTCAAAGATATGGTGAATAAGATAATTTCTGCAGGTGTCAACGTCCTCTTCTGTCAGAAGGGTATTGATGACCTTGCCCAGCACTATCTGGCGAAGGAAGGAGTTGTTGCCATAAGAAGAGTGAAGAAGAGTGATATGGAGAAGTTGTCAAGAGCCACCGGCGCCAAGATAATTACAAATGCAGAGGGAGTGATGGAAGAGGATCTCGGCGAGGCGGGGCTGGTTGAGGAGAGGAAGATTGGTGACGATAAGATGTTATTCGTTGAGAAGTGTAAGAATCCGAAATCAGTCTCTATCCTTCTCAGAGGCGCAACCGAACACGTTATAGACGAGCTTGAGAGGGGTGCAAACGATGCGCTACATGTTGTGGCGGCAGCCGTGGAAGACGGAAAATTCTTGCCCGGAGGGGGTGCACCGGAGACGGAACTCTCGTTGAGGTTGAGGGAATACGCTTCAACCGTCGGGGGAAGAGAACAGTTAGCAATAGAATCATTTGCAAAGGCACTCGAGGTAACGCCGAGAACGTTGGCGGAGAATGCTGGCATAGATCCAATTGACGCGCTCGTAGAGATGAGATCCGCGCACGAAAAGGGAAACAAGACCTACGGACTCGACGTCTATACCGGAAAGGCGAAAGATATGCTCGAAGAGGGTGTTATAGAACCTCTGAGGATCAAAACCCAGGCAATAAGCGCCGCTTCTGAGGTCACCACGATGATACTTTGCATAGACGATGTAATATCGTCGAAGGGAGGAGGACCTGGTGCGGGCGGAATGCCACCAGGAGGAATGCCACCAGGAGGAATGCCACCAGGAGGAATGGGAGAAGAGGACTAAACTTAAACTCTCCTCCTAAAATTTTTATTTTCTGTAAAAAAAGGATATTAGAGATGGATAAAAAGTGGACAATGACTGATCTGCTGGTGGAGTTGAGTAAGATGTTTAGAAATATGATAACATCAACAGATAAAGGAAAGACAAATATATATGGTCTTTCGATGGATGTTACGTCTGATGGGGTCGAGATAAGGTTCAGTGATCTTGGAGAGAAAATGGGATTTGAGAGAGAACCACTATTAGAAATATTTGAGAGCAAAGATCGTCTTTCAATTGTGACGGAGATATCCGGGTTTGAGGAGGAGGATCTAAAGATTAAACCGACCGAAAGCAGTATAAAGATAGAAACTAAAGATGGAAGATTATCAGAGACCATAGATCTACCATGTGAGATAGACCCCAATATGGGAAACGTTACCCTCATAAATGGGGTATTGGAGATCACGTGCAAAAAGACTTGAATAAGGAGAAGATCGATTAGGTTACTTATTCTCATCAAATCAGTGATCGCTTATTCATCACCTTTACTAACTCATCTATTCCTGCATCGGTCTTTATCCCGGTTCCAGAAAAATGGGTTCTCGTTGCCCCATATCCATCCTCTTTTAGCTCTTTTATGACTACTTCTATCGGCTTTAACTTGACCCCGTGAACTTTTGAAATTATGTGATAATCGTAGTAGCCCGGGATTGCCATCTCATCCTTACAGCTCTCCAAGATCTTTCTTGCCTCTCTCTTCTTGCCTAAATTTCTTAATTCAAGCTTTTGCAACGCGTCTTCTACGACCTCTCTATCGTGCAGTCTTCCCAGCCATAAAGGGCCGATAGAGATCGTTTTATCTCCACAACGAGGACAAATTTTCCCCACTTGGGCATCGACTCCATAAAAATATTCTCTAAAAAGGCAATTTTTACAGTATGAGATGAAACCGATCTCCTGCATCATCTTATTCGTCTCTCTCTTTCCCCTCTTGATAGATAAATATGTTCTAAAATAATGTCGGGTAGCATGCGAGAGCAGTGGCTCGATGAATTTATCATAAGGAGAAGAAGACCTTGCAATCTTTCCAAGAAGTGTTCTCATTCCGATCTCTGGATAAAAATCTGTTTTATAGGTGTGTGCAGAATATTTTCTTAATCCAGATGCCGGATGTGCCCCGGAAAGAGGAGCGGTATCGGTCGCAGTTACGCAGAGAATCTTTCTCGCCGAATAACATGCGGCATCCAAAAAAACAGCAGGAGACCCGAATGGATCTATATCGACCACATCAAATTTACTTTCGGAGAGGAGAACCTTAGCATTCTCATTCTTGATCTCGACGTTTAAACCATTTAGTTCGGCGTTCTTCCTAATCGTTCTGTATGCCAACTCGTTCCAATCGTTTAACGTCGTCTCTAAACCGAGTTCATTGGCGACCCTTATACCTCTTGCCCCCGAACCAGCTAAGGCATCCAAAAATACGAATTTTTCATCTGAGATGGCATTTAAAACCGCGATAGAGATGTCTCTGGCAAGCTCCATCTCAGGGTTATAGAAGACAGAAGTTGAAGATCTTTTCACCGCCGTATTCTCAGGGATCCATATCTTCGTATCTCCCTCCAAAACGATTTTACCGTCCGCTGATCTCATCTACCGATGACACGTATCTGATAAAAATAATATATTATTGATTTATTTCTTCGTTAATTTACCCATCGCACTGAAGAGAGGCATCAACGCGGCACCCCTCATCATCGCACCCTTTATCTTTATCTTTCCGGTGGTGAACGCCTTCATCGCGGCAGACATGTTACCGGTCATCGCTACATCAATCATCTCGAGCTGAGACGCCGATGGGAGCAAGAGTGTCAGATCCGTATCTTCCAACCCCTCCTCCAACGTTATCTTTCCGCCATCAAATTTGGCTTTGAATCCCCAGCCCATCTCGATCAGATTCATACCCAGCGTAACTTTGGCGCCCTTTATCTTGTTGAAGACGTCATCCACATCTTTATTTGCCTTTCTCACCGCGGGAAGCCCCTCGTTTATGACGGGGAATAACCCTAGCACGAGATCTTTGAACTCCTTCCCATATTCTGTCCACTTCTCAGCATCGATCCCCTTGACCATTTCATCCATAGCTCCTATCAGATCCGGAAACTTATCCGCGATCTCCGGGACTTCACTCACAAATTTCTCTATGCCATATTCTTTTACCTTGTCTAATATCGCAGGCGTAGAATCTTTTATCGGTGAAATGACATCCTTCGGACTGAGCACGCCCATGCCCTCTCCCACTTTTGATATCCCTTTCATCAAGAGATCTGGTGATTCTTTGAGAACCTTTACGTAATCAGATACCTCTGCTCCCTTTATTGCATCCAACAACTCTACCAAAACATCCTTTAAACCTGCACCGCTTGTTCCAATAGCTTTCTCCGCCACTTCTCTTATCTTTTCAGCCATTTTTTATCTCCATATTTGTTCTATCAAAATATAGGTTACTATTGTCTCTTCTAATATAAATAACTTTTTTTATGAATTTTTCAAACTTTTCACTACATCGCCTTCCTATCTTTTAAAGATAAGAGGAAAGATTAAGGAAAAAATTAATATGGAATCATCTAAACCACTAAATCTCTACGTGTGAATATGTTTAAAAGAATGATTCTCCCAGACAAGACCAGGATGGAAGATGGAAGCATCGTCTGTGAGGGAGATATCCTGATAGGTAACTATTCTAAAATCGGATACGGTCTGATCGGAGAGAACGTATTCGTAGGTGAGAGAACCGATATCGAAGGTGAGATAGAAGCGAGGAAAGATCTCAGAGTGGGTGCTTTTTCCACCGTGAACGGAGACGTATATGCTGAGGGAGACGTCTATCTTGCGGAGAGAGTTAAGATATGCGGAAAACTTATTCTACTTGGTAATTTGGACATCGGCGATGATGTGAAGATAGATGGTGGGTTTGAGTCGAAGGGGTGGATCGTCATAAGAAATCCTCCCCCTATTGTCGTTTTCATCATCTTATATCTGATGACGCTATTGAAACTTGGAAGAGGAGAAGAATTTGAAAAAATTTTGGATGAACTCTCTGAAGATGATGCCGGGGATACTCTCAAACGTATCTTTATCTAC
>CABGHH010000128.1 GCA_902158745.1 Candidatus Methanolliviera sp. GoM_asphalt | reverse complement strand
TAATAATTCCTTATAGATCTCTCCTTTTTCATCGATATCCAGACCTACCCAGGTCTCCTGGCTGATGAGCTCAATCAACCGTCTTAGTTTCGCAGGATCCTGAATTCTGTTCTGGGATTTCTTGAAGATGTCTCCGAGCATCCCTCTCCCTTTACCAAGCATCTCGAGGATGTGGCGGTAATGGGTCTCGACATCGACCTGACAATCTCTCAGCCCTTCTGTGATCAAAGGAGGTAGATTCTTAAACCTTCTCCTGAGAGACCCATTCTTTAAGTGTTTCGGATCTGTGAAATGCGAATACCTCCGAGAACGGGGATCTGGATCTCTCAAATCTCTAAAAAATGTCTCTATACCTGTGCTTTCGTAGGCAAAGGGAAGAGGTTCTTGTACGTGAGGTATCTCTTTAGGAACACCTGCCAAATAGACCGCGGATTGTTCGCTACACCGCTTAATGTAGTGCCTTCGGGTTTTGCCTCTACAACTCCTACAGCTCTTTTATCTGCAAAGAGCAGATAATCAGCAGTGCCAGATTCAAGTGGAAATTCGCGGACAGCCACACCTAAAGAAGATCCAAGATCTAACTCCCGAAGATTCTGAACCTTCCAACCTGCAGATTCCAGTAATTGGTCAATCTTCTGTCGTGCTTTCTCTTCTGGTTTCATTCCAACGGTTTTATCTCATATTTAATCGTTCAAAACTGCCGATCAATCAAAGATCTTCAATTTTTAAACACTTCCAGATAATATTCCATATTATCTAAAAAATCTTCGAGCTTTTCATATGAGACGAACAGACAACCATCCTCAAAGAGCAGTGGATCGTCTATCCATGCAACTATCATTGGAATGGGTTTTACTTTAAATTTAAAGACTTTTTGGAGCTCCTCACACCTCTGCTTATGTTTCCTTCCCTCACTTTTCAGTTGAGATACCCTGTATCTACCCTTCCCATATCTTTTACAGTCCACAGAGATAGATCTTCCATATCTCTCCGCAAAAACGTCTATCTCGTATTTTCTCCTCTCATTTTTGAAGACCCATCTGTATCTTATGTCAAATCCGTGCGACTCAAATATCTTCCCGACCATCCCCTCAAAGGCTTGCCAGGTGATCTCATCCTCAGAATCTATTTTAATATTCATAAATTACTTTTACCTTTTATACGTGATCTCCAATGTTTCAACGTCATCTACACCTTTTAAGGCAGATATCAAGCCAAAAATAGTATTTCCGATGATCTTTTTCGCGAATTTGCCCAGTGGTAACGCTTTTTTGTTGATATTTATATTCAATCTGATCTCTGACATCTTTACGCAGTCCTCAAACGCCGCCTCTCCTTCGTATATGCGCTCTGCCATCTTTCTACAGTCAAACCCACACTCAGAACAATCGAGTCGGGGCAATCTTTTATATATCGTCTCAATTTCGATCTCTCTTATAGCATAATCTAAAATTTTTTGTTTATCTCCATCGTATTCCAAAATAACGTTCTTCGCATCTATCTCATCCAGTACCACCTTTCGGTCTCCCTCATTTTTGAATCCCTCGACTAAAATGATATCGGGATGAACAATCTCTTCGATCATATTTGTTATATTGGAAAAATCCAAATGATCTTTCAAGATGAACGCGGTTTCATACTTTGAGGCACCTACGACTATATGGGCGCCCGCGATGGCGTGCCTATACGTATCCGTACCCTCGGTATCTATCGTCGTAAAATTTGGGTCGGCTATATGTTTTATCGTTGCGACCTTATACCCTTTATTCCTCAATGCCTTCGTAATCCCGACGATTAGACTTGTCTTACCCGATTTCGATTTACCTACAAATCCTATGATCACCATGAATTTTCATCGTCGCAAAGATCAATTGTTGGACTTCATATATGTATTCATTCTTCCATATATTTTAATATCTCCTCCAAAACTCCGGTAAGAAGATTATTAAGACGGTGAATATCTCGAGCCTCCCGACCCACATACAGAATGTCAAGAGTATCTTGGCGAATGGGTTGAAGAAGGCGTAGTTGTTGAATGGGCCTACTAAAGCAAGTCCGGGACCGAAATTTTCCATTGCCGTGGCTACAGAAGAGAGAGAGGTAATTGGATCGTAGCCCATAAATATCAGGACGGAGCCAGCGACGGCAAATACGGTGAAATATAGCAGAACGAAGGCAAATATTGAATGTAAAGCATCTTCCGAGACGATTTTCCCATTGTATTTTATAGGCATGACCGCCTCCGGGTGAAGGAGACGTCTGAATTCCCTACGGATACATTTTATAACGACGTGTATCCTCGCCTCTTTTATCCCCCCAGAAGTGGAACCCCTACACCCCCCAAGAAACATTAGAATGAATAGTATGAGTGCCGAAGATGGCGTCCAAAAGGTACTGCTCGAAAAATCGATCGTGGCAAACCCGGTTGAGGTGATCGTACTTACCACCTGAAAAACTGCATATCTAAAGGATATTAAAAAATTTCCGTGTATCCTCAGCGCCAAGTCGATCGTGACGATCCCGATGGATACCAATAATATGATCAGATAAAATCTCAACTCCTCGTTCCTTAAAACATTCTTAATCTTACCCTTCAGTGCCATAAAGTGTAGAGAAAAGTTTATCGAGCCTATAAGCATAAAGATAATTACGATAAACTCCACTATAGGACTTTGATAATATGCGATGCTATCCGCCCTCGGGTGAAAACCTCCCGTGGAGAGTGTGGAAAAAGCCGTGCAAATCGCCTCGTAAAGTGGTACTCTGCATAAAAGGAGTAATATCACTTCGATGACGGAAAATAAAAGATATATCAGACAGAAAATTCTCATTGTATCTCTTATCTTTGGCCTTATCCTCTCTGCGGTCAGAAATGATGTCTCTGCTTTAAAGAGCCGACTTCCTCTATCAGAAATGGTGGGAAGAACGGCGAGGAATAAGACGATTATCCCCATCCCTCCCAACCACTGCGTCATGCTCCTCCAAAATAAGAGGCCGCGTGAATAGGCCTCTATATCCACTAATATCGTCGATCCGGTCGTGGTGAAGCCGGACATCGACTCGAAGAAGGAATCTATGGGAGGGAGGGATGAGAAGAGATACGGGAGAGAGCCGAAGATTGCGGCTAAAAGCCATCCGAGAGCCACGATTAGAAAGGCTTCTCTCTCAAATATAGATCTCTCATCCTTCTTCGTTCTGAAACAAAGGATCAAAATCGAGCCAATTATGATCGAGATCGCAATGGGATAAAGAAATTCAAAGATAGCCTCTTTGTAGTATATGTCGACCAAAAGGGGGAAGAACATCATGATTCCGATCGAGAAGACAATATAACCCAAGGTGCTTATGATCGCTCTATGGTTCATTTTGAAAACCGCTGGTTTTTCAATCCTGTGTCCTACCTTTGGTAGGACTGTGATTTAAGTTTTGAGGTTGATCTATTTTATTGCATGAAAAGTCGATGGAGGGTATGAGGTATGGTTTAGCGGTTTCGTCCGGGCTTTGTTAGATCGTAGTCCCATTTTGTAAGGTTCATAAACACCCTAATCTTTCTTATCATTGTGGCATTATTTCAGTGATATTGACGACCATGCCACACGATATTACAATATTGGGAGCAAAATTGGTTGTAAGGACTTTTGGAAAACCGTCCATCTTTGAAGATGAACTAACTTTCCACATTCATCGCATAAGCACTAAGCGCCCGTCTTACCCTCTGCGAGGATCATGGTTTTTATTGTGATTCTTGTGACTATTCCCCCAAGCTAAAGTCCTCAAAAATCGAAGATTTTTGGCATATCAGAAATTTCATAAAGATTTCTGAATACCTGACATATCCCTTCTCCGGTCAGCGGGTCTAAAAAGGAGGCCGAATCCCCGATCAGATATATACGTTTCTCCGTTTGAAATAGTTATAGGCGATATTCATCGGTGCGGCTCTCTTCTTCACATCCTTCAACTCGATCCCTTTATCTTTAAAGAACTTCTCTATCGTTTTTCTGCTTTCCTCTCCTTTCTGACCGAATCTTGGAAAATAACTCGAACTGATGGAGGCGTGATCTCCGTGGGGGAATATCCATGCGTATGTAATATCGATCTTCTCGACGTCATAAAAGATCTCTAAATCCCTAAATTTCTCTTCGACGTCGTAATCGTACCCGATGCCTATATCTGTCTTTAAACCGATCCTCTTCAATAATCTCGAATTTGCACCACAGGCAACGATCAGATTATCGTATTCACATCCGAGATGGGAGAATTACCCCTTATCTCCGTAACGTAAGGATGCAAAAATTATAAATACCGTAAATATTGTAAAATATATCAATGCGTGCAACAAAAAGGATACCCGTTACCTCCGTAACATGGGAGGAGATCTCAGGGCTGAAGAGACCGGGACAGACATCCGATGAGTTACTTCAGGAGATGGTAGAGACGGAAAAGAAAGAGAGGCTCGTTAAAGAGATGGAGAGCATAGAGAAGAACGAAGGGTTTGTGAAACTTGAATAGATGGGAGTTTGGTGCTTGTGTACAAATTACTCATCAGCAAGAGGGGTCTGAACTTCCTTGAAAATCTGCCCGAAAAGAATGAAAAGAGTATTGATGGGTAAATTGAGATTGCTGGCTGAAAGCCCCTACCCCATGCGTGGTGAGGAAGATAAAGAAAAGATCAGGTTCCACGATTATGAGATTTACAGAATACATATAGAGAGAAGCTTTACCGCTTTTTATAGAACCTCTGAGGTGGAAAAAACCGTTAGAACTCTCGATTTAATGACGATCGGTGAGGCACATAAAAGATATGGAAAGCTATAATCTATCTCTTCTGTAGCATCTCAAATTATGGTATCTCCAAACAATTAAAAGAACGTTTAGTGATTTTCCCGTTATAACTTATTTTCCGCACTACATAAAAACGTATCACCCATACTCCATCAATATACCTAACCCAACAACCAAAACATATCCTTCCCCATCACAATCCCATCCAATCTACCAACT
>CABGHH010000127.1 GCA_902158745.1 Candidatus Methanolliviera sp. GoM_asphalt | reverse complement strand
TATCGCCGCGATTTCCGGAATATTTATCATCTCGATTGGGGCATCTTCGGTAATTTTATAATCCGGCAGAGAAACACCCTTTGATACAATATCCCAAAAAAATTTCTTCGCCCCAATCATTTGTTCATACATCTCATCTTCTAACAACCTATATAAAGAACTTTTATCTTCTTCATTATTCACATGCAAACACAAACTTCACGAGATAGCCTCTCTTATACACTCCTCCGTCCTCCCGATCTTGGCATGTACGTTGTTCATTGAGGGAAGGTAATTATATGCCTTTCCGGAATTTACCATCACACAATCATGATTCTTTAAAGAAGGGCTTACAACGGGACATGTATCACATAAGACCTTTGCCCCACTTTTCTCGATTCCCTCGACGATCTCTTTATATTTCTCATGGACGTATCGAGATGTGCAGATCCAGATATCTTTCTTCGTGCGTTTGCCCTTCAATAGCCTATAAATCTTCTTTAGCTCTCCGACAGAACAATGGGGGCATCCAAAGACGACCATATCCGGCGTTAGATATTCTCTCTCTTTATACACTCCTTCTATCTCTTTCTTTGTTATCTCAATCTTCTCTTCTATCTTCAGCTCTTCAGCGCCGCTTGAAGCATGTGAAAATGGAACATTTTCACGGCGACGAATCTTCGATTTGCGAGTTTCAAATCTTCTATTTGAAGCAACGTGAAAGTGAAAGAGCGCAACGGAGCCTGAAGATGCCAAGCCCGCACCTAAATATTTCAGTTCTTCTTTTGAAGGGGATTTTAAAAATCTGAATGATGGGACCTTATCTTTGATCTCTTCTCCGAGGATATAACCCAAAACACCATAATCTGAATCTTCGATCTCCTCTGGAAGATCTATTAAGATCTCGGGTATTCTATTCTCTTCGAGATGATACCCGTATTCCGGGGTTTTTCCTATTATCGCGGATGCTAAAGCGCTTATCCCGCTCTCTCTGTTTGTTTTAGCTCCCAAAACAGAATTTGCATAAATGATAGCGGATGATTCTGCCCACGCCAGATTTTCTCCTTCTTTTATTTTAACATCTTCCAGATAATATGGTGTACACGTACATACGTCTTTTATCCCCAATTTTTTATATGCAGAAAGCACTTGAAACTGTTTTTCTGCAAAAAGGGGATCTATCTTCATCTCTCGCCATCTCTCTCTGTCAAGACCGATTGGGTTTAGAGTCGTTTCAATAGAGACTCTACTGCTCAAATTCTCGATGAATTCCAGACCCGCATCTCCAATCGTTTTGTAAGATACGCCGGATACATGGGCATTTTTGATCTCTATCAGCTTCTCCGCACCAAAGATCTCTCCTATGGTCACTAAGATCTCCATCGCCTTCTTCTTCCCCCAACCGAGTTCACCGTTATAGATTCCTTCTTCTTCTCTGGTTAGATGCATGATTTTTTTTACCCCGTATCGAGTCTTCTAACTCTTCTTCTCTTTGCTCATTTAATCCTCTTCGCAGGCACACCTACCCACGTTGAATTGGTTGGAAGATTAGGTATCTTCAAGAACTATCGCACCAGAACCTACCGTTACATTATCTTCTATAACTACACCAGGCCAGATGAAAGACCTTGCACCTATCAGGCAGTTTTTGCCTATCTTTACGCGTTTGAGTGCAATCCTATTGACGCAATGGGTGGGATCCGATGAGAAAAACTCATCTGTAAATTCTGCCACATGACCACTTATTATGGCATCACCTCCTATTATTGTATTGTCTCCTATCTCAACCAGATCTGGATCCAAAATCGTTCCCGGCACAATAACGCTTACATTCTTCCCTATCTTTGCCCCCAAAAATCTATTAAATGGAACTGATAAACCAAAAGGCAAAAGATCTCCTACCCGCCAGAAATAGCCAAGATAAATTAGTTTAACGGTAAATGAATACACCATAGACTCCTTGGACATGAAATCCTTTCCAAATTCCTCCTCAGATTCTAAAACAACTTCTCTCTTCGGTAGTCTTCTGATCCTCAAGCAACAGAAAAGGCAAAACAAGGATGCAAAGAGGAAAATGAGCAAAAGAATTAATGGACCCGCCAATACAGCAAATAAGAGGTGAGAAATTCCAAGAAGCGGAGGCGAGAGGTAATAGAGAGCGGATAAGGAGTAATAACCAATTATTCCAATCAAGCACCCTGTAGCAAGAACTAAGCAAATGGGGCCAAATGATAGCGCTTTTAGCCCAATAACGCGAAATATCACTTTTATTGGAACTTTAGGTTTTGTTTCTTTCTTTTCCTCCTTCTCTTTCTCTTTTTCTTTCTCTTTACTTTCAAGACCAACTTTTTCCTTATTTACTTCCATCCCTACATCCTCTCTTTTTTACTTTTCCTTAATACTTGTTTTGCACAATTCTTGCCCGAAATCATCACGGTCGGCACACCTCCTCCAGGAAAGGTCCAATGGCCAACCTGATAGAGATTCTTTATTGGGGTATCCTGTTTTCTCATCTTGAACATCTTACGCATATTCTCTGGAGTAGGATCCCACCCCATCATTGAGCCTTTCGAGTTTAGAGTATATCGCTCATAGGTCAAAGGGGTAGCAATATCTTTACAAACGATGTGCTCTGATAGTCCAGGAATCACGTTTTCGGCAGTTTTTATAAGATGGTCTGCCACTTCTTCTTTCAGTTTTCTGTATTCTTCGCCTCTCTCGCCGTCTTCACTTTTCCATTTGTTCATGTAATCGTAGGGAATGCCAGCAGCTATCGCAACTGTAGATTTTCCAGGTGGAGCAAGAGAAGGATCTCTATTGGAATAGATGATGAGCTCTATTGGACATTTATTTGGGTCGCTCGTTTCTAATTCATCTAAATCCAGAATATAATGGATCATCTCGCCGCCGAATCTCGTTTCTTTAAGATCCAAGTCCATACCAAGGGAAACAAGGAAAAGAGATGCGCAAACCTCTCTTTTGAGCTCCTTGATAAATTCCTCGCTCAACCATTCCTTCCCAACAAGTTTTAAGAAAGTAAGCCTTGCATCGCCATTTGAAATTACATAACTTGCTTTGATTTGCTCTCCATTAGGTAGCTCAACACCTCGAGCAACTCCGTTTTCGATCAGAATTTTATTCACCATCGTATTAAGAGACAAATCGCCCCCATTTGCCTGGAACGTTTCAGCAAGCAGATTCGAAAGTGCTTGAGATGTTCCTTTCTTAGGATAACGGTAATCGCCCTTTGAAACCATTCCTATCTGGTTTGATAACGAGTACTTTGGGGGCATCAACCTGTATAGAATTTTTTTGAGTTTTTGGTCGCGAAACAGAGGATCTATAATTTCCTCATTAGTCTTTTTCATGTAGCGTAGCATCTTTAGGGGATGTTTAGCAATACTTGCGCATTTGGATATAAGCTTGTGAATGCTCTTTCTTTCAGCAGGAAACATGCTCACAAGATCTTCTTCGAACTTAGCTATATCAGAAGAGAGGACCAACTCAAAGTCTTTTCCAATTAATCTGTACACAGGGTCAAAACGTATAAATTCAATTTTGTCTTGTATTTCCAGCTCTTCAAGGATTTTGTATATGAATTTCCCCTTCCCCAGTCCACTCAGCCAATGAATGCTCGCCTCAAAGGTAAATTCATCTCTCTTAAATGAGGTACAACAGCCCCCTGGCTTTGATTGCTGTTCGCAGATCAACACTTTCTTGCCTGCCTTTGCAAGGTAGGAACCACAAGTTAAGCCGCCTATCCCTGCTCCAATTATTATTACATCGTATTTGCTTCCTGTTTTTCCCATTTCTTCCATTTTCTCACTCATATTCATTCACCTTCTCTAATCCTTTCTCCTATTCCCCTCTCTTTTTGCCATACTTAAAAAATATGCTCAGTGGCATTTTTACTAAACATAATAAAAAAAGAATCCTTGCTGTACCAATAACACGGGGAGCCTATCTCAGATGGATTAAAAAAATTATACGGTACATGTTGGGTGAAGTTGCTCGAAACCCGCCAATAAAATACCTCGCTCGTTCTCATTTTCATCTTTCTCATTTATTCTTCTTGTCTGAATACCGACTGCATTTTAAACAGATCGTTCATATCTCCTTCTATCTTCAGTTTTTCTTCCATAAAAGCTCTCGTACCATCCAATTTGCCCTCGGCGATGGCAACCCAGTCTTCCCTGTTTGCTTTGATAATTAGCTCTGCCTTCTCCTCATCAAACCCGGCGACCATGCCCATAAAGATCGTTTTTAAGGGTAGTTTGCCTAGATCTTTTGGTCTGGCATTTACCCCACGCTTCTTCATATAATAGAGCACATAGCGGCTTGGCAGCACCATTGTTAAGGCAAGGGCAACCCCGAGAAGGGCAAAGGAAATTGGCAGTATGATAAGACTATTGTTCCATAGAGCACTAATCACTAGATTGATAGAGAATACAGCCGCAAATATACCGGTTAAAAGATAGTTCAACGAGATGAATGCAGGGGTTTCCCAGACGGCTTCTATGACTTGTTCTTTTGCGTGCTGTAAGGTAAAAGGGTTCCTCGCAATTAGTGAAACAATGCTCATAATAGCAAAAGTACCCCAGAGCAGTACCCCGGCATATCCACTTATCATCTCAACGGATGTGGGAATACCAAAAAAAAGAAAGGAAACACTATATTTACTGATTTTAGGCTATGACATTTTGCCATGATCCCAGCAAGCAGAGCCGAGAAGACCAAAGCAGTTATTATGCCCGCTTTAAAGTTTCCCAGCATAGAAAGAATGATGAAAATTATGGGAGGGAAGTATTCCAAGATGTTAAGAATTACCAGTGATTTTGGCTGATCCTTTTTCCATGTATCACTCATTTTTTACCTCATCTAACTATATTCTGGTTGCACCTCTATTGCTATGTTGAATAAACCGTAAGTTTTTTCATACATACTAACATTTAGCCAATGCGGGATGGGAGAAATGGTAAAAAGAAAGAGTAAAGAGAAGAGAAATTGGAGTTAGTATAACGAAGAGCTTGTCGTAAGGGGAGAATTCTATCTTGATCTTGGATTTGTAAACGATTGGAATGATGAACTTTTTGAGATGAACAGGAGTAAGAAAGGAGGGAGGGCAATACAGATTTCCAGAT